>NZ_JBHWOO010000041.1:0-11153 GCF_043424415.1 Luteococcus sp.
CCTGTGTGGCCGCCGGCCGGAGGTGCGAGGGTCAGCGCCCGATGTCGCTCATCTTCGACTGCGTCCACGGCGAGATGATCGCGAAGAGCACGGCAACGCCGATGGTCACCGCCCCCAGTCCGTAGTAGAAGGCGACATCACCCAGCTCGCGGGTCTGGATGGTGAAGACCAGCGCCAGGAACCACCACGGAGCCAGGCGGGTGCCGCCGGGGAAGTTCTGGAAGCCCCAGCCCATCATGAGCGCCGAGGCCCCGATGATCACCGCGGTGATCGCGAACTTCATCGCCGTGGTGGGAAACGGCCGGCGCGGCGGGTGAACAGCCAGCCCAGCAGCGGGGCGAGGATCAGCACGAAGAGCGGGTTGATCGACTGGTGGGCCTCGGGGCTGATGGTCAGGCTGCCCAGTCCGGTGGCGCCATTGGTGTTGTCCTTGGCGAAGCTGGCCATCTTGTTGGCGGCCTGCTCGAAGATGATGGTGAACAGCATCGAACCGAACCACAGCGGCAGGAAGGTCCACAGGTGGCTGCGCTCGCCGGCGGTCACGTTGGGGCTGTGGAACACCATCAGGAAGTGGGGGGCCGAGGCGACCGTGGCGACGGTGAAGACCACGTAGGCGATGCCCTCGGCCAGTGCGTCGAAGATGGGCTTGTAGATGAAGGTCAGGGCGACGACGGCGACGCAGAAGGCCACGGACCACAGCAGCATCCTGCGGCCCTCGCCCGGCTTGAGCGGGTTGGGCACGTCATAGGCGAACTGGCTCAGCCGGCCGCGGCCGTAGTAGAAGGCGGCCAGGCCACAGGCCATGCCGATGGGGGCGGCGATGAAGCCGACGTGGTAGCCGTAGTGGTCCTTGAGCCAGCCGGTGATCAGCGGCGAGACCAGCGAGCCGACGTTGATCGACATGTAGAGCAGCTGGAAGCCGGCCTTGCGGCGAGGGTCGTCGGCGTCGTAGAACCCGCCGACGATGGTCGACAGGTGGGGTTTGATGAAGCCGGTGCCGAAGGCGATCATGAACAGCCCGATCCACGAGGTGCTGACGGTGGGCACGGCCAGCAGCACGTGGCCGGCCATGATCACCAGGCCGCCGTAGAGGGTGGAGCGCCAGGGGCCGACGATGCGGTCGGCGAAGATGCCGCCCGGGATGGTGAGGAAGCAGACGGCCGCCTGATAGGTGGCCATGATCACCTGGTCGGTGGACTTGTCCAGCCCGAGGCCGCCATTGGCGAAGGTGTCGGTGATGAAGTACAGCAGGATGGCGCGCATGCCGAACCAGCTGAGGCGTTCCCACATCTCCACCTGGAGCATCCACGGCAGGCCGCGGGGCTGGCCGAACAGTCCACTGTCATCCACCGACGGCCCGGTGCGGACCGTCGCCGGACGTCAGCGGGTGGCCTGCGTGGTCTGGTGGGAGGACCTCGACGTCACGGGCATTCCTTTTGCCTGACAGTCGCGCGCCGCTCCATTGCCGCACGATGCCCTGCCTGCACGCGATCTTTCGTCGGGGCGCGCCCACGATATGAGATCCTTTCCGAGACCTGCCGGGGACCCCCGTGCTTGCCAGTCGGTGAGGTTTCTGGGCCGTGTGGACCCTGACTCGTCCCCGATCGGATGCCGCGGCACGACCTTCGTCGTCTCCCGTGGAGCCATCCACGGCCTAGCCTCGTGCCATGAGTTCCATCCAGCCCTCTGACCCCCCGGTGCCCGGCGATCTCCAGATTCGCTGCGCCGATGCCGACCGCGAGATGGTCGCCAGCGTCCTCAATGCCGCCTACTCTGAAGGACGCATCACCCGTGACGAGCACTCCGAGCGTCTGGAGAAGGTCTGGCGCTCGCGCACCTTCGCCGACCTCGTCCCCCTGACCGCCGATCTCGTCCCCACCGACGTCCAGCGCATGCCCCGCCAGGTGGCCACCTCGCAACCGCGACTGGTGGTCGACAGCTCCCACCAGGAGCAGGCGGCGGACACCCTGTTCACCGTATTGGGCACGGTTCGTCGCCAGGGGGTGTGGCGGATGCGCCGGCGCACCACGGGCCTGGTGCTGCTGGGCGATGCCCGCCTCGACCTGCGCCAGGCCGTCATGGAGGACCGCGAGTGCATCGTCACCGTGCCGGTGGTGCTGGGCGAGATCAAGGTGACGGTCCCCGATGGCGTGGAGGTGGTCGACGAGACCACCAACATCATGTCCGACGTCAAGATCCGTGGCCTGGCCCCCGCACCGGCCGGCGCGCCTCGCATCATCCTGCGCGGCATGGTGCTGATGGGCGGGATCACCGTCACCGGTCCGTATCACAAGGGCCTGGCCGAACGTCTGGGGATCGGGGTCTGACGCCTGAGGCCTCGTGCCGTAGGTTTGCGGGGGTGGACACCTTCGACCCGCCCGCCGACCAGTGGAAGACGCTCTCACCTGCCTACCTGACGATGAAGCGCCGGATGATCCTCATCGTCTGGCCCCTGTTGTTGCTGCCCGGTTGCATCGCCCTGGGCTGGTTCTGGCACTGGTGGGCCGGTGCCGCCCTGGCGCTGGCCTCGGTGGCCTGGATCGCCTGGCGCTGGGTCCGGATGGGCCGGGTGTGGAAGGTTTGGGGTTATGCCGAGCGCGGCACCGACCTGTACATCCGCGAGGGCCTGATGTGGCGTCGCATGACGGTGGTGCCCTATGGCCGCATGCAGGTGGTGACGGTGAACTCCGGCCCCATCGAACGCCAGCACGGCCTGGCCACCGTCACCTTGCAGACAGCCTCGGCCAGCACCGATGCGACGATTCCCGGCCTGGCGCAGCACGATGCCGACGCCCTGCGGGAGCGCCTCACCGAGCTGGGCGAGCAGCAGGCGGTGGGCCTGTGAACCAGCAGCTCCCCCAGCCGCCCGGCACCACTCCCGGGCCGCAGGAGTCCGTGGACCTGGACCAGCTGCCCCCTCCCGCGTGCCCGGAACCACTTGCCGTCGAGACGGACGAGCCCGCCCCCAATGGGTCCGTGCACGATGTGTCAGCCCACGATGTGTTAGCCCATGATGAGCCAGTCCGCGATGAGCCCGTCCCTCTGGACGAGGTGAGCCTGGCGAGCGCCACGACCACCACCCGGTCGGTGATGGAGCGGCCGCACCCCGCCACACCGGTGATCAAGGGCTGGATGGCCCTGGTCGGCCTGGTCTTCCTGGTGGGAAAGGACCTGCTGGAAAGCCTCGGCAAGGACGGCGAACACTTCGGTGTGCGCGACATCGCCTTCTTCGGCTTCCTGCTGGCGGTCTATGTGGTCGTGACCGGGATCGGTGGCTTCTTCAGCTGGCGCACCACCCGCTTCGTCATCGACGACCAGCAGGTGCGCATCGAGCACAACTTCATCCAGCACTCCTCGGACAAGATCCCCTTCACCAAGATCCAGTCCGTCGACGTGGTCCAGCCCTTCGCCGCACGCCTGCTCGGCCTGGCACAGCTGCGCATCGATGTCGGCGCCAGCGAGGGCCGCACGATCGAGTTCCTGGGCCGCGGCCGGGCCTACCAGATGCGCGACTACCTGGTGGCCCGGGCCCACGGCCAGCAGACCACGGTGGCCGAGTCGGCCGCCTCACGCGCCACCGCCGACGCCCTCCACGACCTGGCCGACGACGAGACGGTGCTGCTGCGCGTGCCCCCGCAGCGTCTGGTGCTGGCGGCGGTGCTCTCCTCCGGTTTCCTGGTGACCCTGGCCCTCAGCGTGGCGGCCATCGCCGGCATGACCTGGGCCCGCGAGTTCGGCGCCGTGGTCGGCATCATCCCCTTGCTCACCGCCCTGGCCGGCATCATCGGCAATTCCGTCGTCAAGCAGTGGAACTACGCCCTGGTGCGGTCCGGTCAGGCGCTCAAGGTGTCCCGCGGCATGACCACCCTGGTGAGCCAGACCCTGCCGACCGACCGCATCCAGGGCATCACTGTCACCCAGCACCTGCTGTGGCGTCCCTTCGGGCTGCACCGGGTCTCCATCGACGTGCTCGGCTACGGCTCTGGTGACGAGGAGGACTCCGCCAGCGACATCCTGCTTCCGGCCGGCACCTCGGACGAGGTCGCGCTGGCCATCGATGCCGTCTGGCCGGGCTTCCGCCTGGACCAGGTGCAGATGCACCCGGCACCGCCGCGTGCGAGGAAGCTGCACCCCTTCATCTGGAAGAGCCTGCGCTGGGGCCGTACCGAGGACGTCTTCGTCGCCGCCGACGGGGGCCTGGTGCGCACCACCAGCGTCGTGCACCATGCCCGGGTGCAGTCGGCCCACCTCAGGGCGGGTCCGCTGCAGCGCCGCCTGGGGCTGGCCGACGTGCAGCTCGACACAACGGGATCCACCCTGCTGGCGCACGAGCTCGACCAGCACACCGCCCGTGAGCTGGTGCTGGCGCAGATGGAGACCTGCCGGGAGGCACGGCGCCGCGACGCGAAACGTCGTCAGGTCGCACCCCCGCGCGCAGACACCGACACCGCGCCGGTCACGGGGTACGCCTCGCTGACCGTCGAGGCCCCGGGCCTGGGGCCCGGCGTCGGGACCGTGGCCCCACCGCCGGATGCCCAGGACTGAGGCGGCCTCACTCGCGGATGTCGTCCTTGTTCTCGCGGTACCACGCGATGGCATTCTCCAGGCCGGAGCGCAGGTCGTACTTCGGCTCCCAGCCCTCGCCGCGCAGCTTGCCCACGTCGAGCAGCTTCTGCGGGGTGCCGTCGGGCTTGCTGGTGTCCCACTCGACCTCGCCGGTGTAGCCGACGATCTCGGCGATCAGGCCGGCCACCTCCTTGATGGTGGTGTCGGTGCCGGTACCCACGTTGACCTGCTGGGGCCCGTCGTAGTGCTCCATCAGGTGCAGGCAGGCCGAGGCCATGTCGTCGACGTGCAGGAATTCGCGGCGCGGGCTTCCGGTGCCCCAGTTGGTCACCGACTCGGCTCCGCTCGCGACGGCATCGTCGTACCGGCGGATCAGTGCGGGCAGCACGTGTGAGCCCTTGGGCGAGAAGTTGTCACCGGGGCCGTAGAGGTTGGTGGGCATGGCACTGATCCAGTGCACGCCGTGCTGTCGACGGGCGGCCTGCACCTGCAGGATGCCCGCGATCTTAGCAATGGCGTAGGCATCATTGGTCTCTTCCAGATAACCCGTGAGAAGTGCGTCTTCCGTGATGGGCTGGTCGGCCAGTTTGGGGTAGATGCAGGAGCTTCCCAGGAAGAGCAGGCGGTCGACGCCCTGCTCCAGTGCGGCGTCCATCACGTTCACCTGGATTTGCAGGTTCTGGCTGATGAAGTCATAGGGGTAGGTGTTGTTGGCCAGGATGCCGCCCACCTTGGCCGCAGCCAGGAAGACGTAGGTCGGCTTCGTCTCGGCGAAGAAGTCGGCCACCGCCCGACGGTCTGTGAGGTCGAGCTCTGCGTGGGTTCGGGTGACGATCTTGGTGAAGCCCTGCTCGGTCAGGTGCCGCAGGATCGCGCCACCCACGAGGCCGCGATGGCCTGCGACGTAGACGACGGCATCGCGCTCGAGCGGCGCGGGTGTGAAGTTCTCGGTCATGTGTTCTCCCCGGTGGTCTTGATCATGGAAACGACGAACGGCGCCAGGATCTTCCCGGCGCCGTTCGTGGCAGGTCAGTTCTTCCTGGACCAGTCGACGGCCCACTCCGTCTTCGGGATGTCGACGTCGTGCGCCCTACCGGACTCGAGTGCCTTGATGTCGGACTCGACCATGATGCGGGCCAGTTCAGGCGTGTGCACCTTGGCTTCCCAGCCGAGCTTCTCCTTGGCCTTCGAGGGGTCGCCGATGAGGGCATCCACCTCGGTGGGGCGCAGGTAGCGGGGATCGAACTTGACGTACTTCTCCCACTCCAGGTCGGCGGCCTCGAAGGCGAACTGGAGGAAGTCGCGCACGGTGTAGGGCTGGCCCGTGGCCAGCACGAAGTCGTCGGGCTCGTCCACCTGCAGCATCCGCCACATGCCCTCGACGTACTCCGGCGCATAGCCCCAGTCGCGGATCGAGTCGATGTTGCCCATGTAGAGATCGTCCTGCAGGCCGGCCTTGATCGCAGCCACGGCGCGTGTGATCTTGCGCGTGACGAAGGTCTCGCCACGGCGCGGAGACTCGTGGTTGAACAGGATGCCGTTGACCGCGTGCAGGTCGTAGGCCTCGCGGTAGTTCTTGGTGATCCAGTAGGAGTACATCTTCGCCGCGCCATAGGGCGAGCGCGGGTACATCGGGGTGTCCTCGTTCTGCGGCGGCGGGGTGGCACCAAACAGCTCCGACGTGGACGCCTGGTAGAAGCGCGGGCTGATGCCGGCCTGGCGCACGGCCTCCAGCAGGCGGACGGTGCCGGTGCCGGTGGTGTCGGCGGTGTGCTCAGGCTCGTCGAAGGAGACGCGCACGTGACTCTGGGCGGCCAGGTTGTACACCTCGTCGGGACGGATGCTGTCCATCAGGGTGACCAGACGGGCACCGTCGGACAGGTCGCCGTAGTGCAGCGACAGCTTGGTGTCCGAGTCGTCGTGCGGATCGACGTAGATGTGGTCGATGCGGTGGGTGTTGAAGGTCGAGGCTCGACGAATGAGTCCGTGCACCTCGTAGCCCTTGGCGAGCAGCAGCTCGGCAAGGTACGAGCCGTCCTGGCCGGTGATGCCGGTGATGAAGGCCTTCTTGGCCATGGCTTACTCCGTTTCCTTGGTGTTGATCCCTCGGCGCGGCCCCGGATGAGCCACAGACTTGTCGACCAGCCCGCAGAGCCAGCCGGCGACACGTTGGTAGGCCGAATCGGCAGACAGGTGCTCGGCCGCGAAGGTCCGAGCGCTCCTGCCGTACTCCTCAGCACGGTCCTTGGCCCGTGCGGTGTCCTCGATGGTCGTCAACAGGGCCGCCGGATCACCGGGAGTGATGACGGGTCCAGCGCCTGCTGCCCTGACCTCCTCGGAGGTTGCGCTGTCGGTCTCGGTGGCGGCCACGACGGGCTTGCCCTGGACGAAGTAGCTGGTGAGCTTGCTGGGCACGGCAGACTCCCGCAGGCCGGGCTTCTCGTTGACCAGCAACACGTCGGCGCACTGAAGGATGGCTGCGTATTCCTCGTCATCGAGGCTGGGCACCATCACCAGATGCTCAATCCCCTCCCCGAGCTCGGCGAGTGCATCGCGGCGTGAGCCGTTCCCGACCAGACCGAAGACGACAGACGAGCCGCGCTCGTCGGCAAGACGAGCAGCCTCGACGATGTTCTCCAGGTACTGCTTGGCCCCCATGTTTCCGGTGTGCAGCGCAACGAGCTCGGCGTCACCGAAGTAGGTGCGGCGCACCGCCTGTGGATCACCCGCCACCGAATTGTCGATGTGGCTCCAGTTGCGCGAGACGCACACCTTGGCCGGATCGACACCCAAGTCGTCAACCACGTGGCGGCGGAAGCGGTCGTGGATCACCAGCACACCGTCGGCATGGCGCAGCACCGCCGACTCGAGCTTGCCCAGGAGTCGGCCCTTGAAGTCGTTGCCGCCGATCTCACGGGCTCCGTTGCTGTACAGGTCCTGCACCCACACCACGATCGGCGGCTGGCCGGGCAGCTTGCCGCGCAAGACCTGCAGCGAGGTGCTGATCAGGGCCGGACTGACGCACAGGACCACGTCGGGCTGCTTCCAGGCGCTCGTGACGGCACCGAGGCCGAAGGTGAGTTCCTGCAGGATGCGGCTGAGCCCCATACCGCCGGAGCCGATCATGTGCCGGACACGACGCACCGGCACGCCCTTGATGGTCTCCAGACGGGTGAGGCCCGAGAAATTGGTGTAGTTGCTCCACTGCGGATAGTGGGGAATGCCGGTGATCACGCGCACCTGGTGCCCCAGACCTTGCAAACCCTCCGCCATCGCCGCCGTGTAGGGCGCGATACCCGAGATTTCCGGCGCGTAGTTCACCCCGATCGTCAAGATCTTCATGCAGTCACTCCTATAATCAAGTTCGCACCGAACCATCCCCCGATGATTCGCGGATCACCGCGATTGGGTGGATCCACGAGCGCGAAGCCGCCGCCCCGCAGGGGTGGCCAGCGAACGCAACGATACAGACAATGAGGCAACGGAACCGGACTTGAGCCTCCACTCACAGCAGGCACTCAGCCCGGCGCCGACAGGTGCAATCAGTTGCCCTGGTAGGCCTTCACCAGCTGGTCGACGATCGGCCTCATGGAGAATTCGTTCCGGATCAGTTCCTGTGCTCGGTCGGCCGTCTCACGACGCAGTTCATCGCTGGCCAAGTACTTCCTGACAGCTGGCGCAATCTCCTCCGGGGCGTTTGTCGTCACGGTGCCGGCGTCGGCCCCGCCCACCGCTGGAGCCAGTCCACACGTGTCGGTGAGAACGACTGGCAGCCGCGCCGCCAGGGCCTCGAGGACAGACATGGGATATGGCTCGTCCACCGACGGGAGCACATAGACATCGGCCGTGGCCATGGCGTCCTGACATCCTGCTCGGTCAGCAGGGTGAAACCTTCACCATTCATATTGACCGTATCCAGGCCGATATGGATGAGCACTTCGGCACCGTTGCTCAGTTCCAGGCCGATGGCATGGAGCGAGCTTTCCATAATCATAGAAACGGTCGCATCAGCCGGTGCAACGACGGTGTCGCTCGACGGCTTGATAGCCACGCCGTCACCCATCATCTTCTGGGAGAAGGCATCGTCCGGCACTTCGCTGATATCGACGAGGTCGCCGGAAACGAAGGCTTTCAGCTTCATGGAACGGTCGTCTTCATCGACGGAAACGACGGCTTCAGCAGCCGGAGCGGCCGTTTTTTCTGCCGGGGCTTCTTTCGTTTCCGGAACTGTACTTTCTGCGACTGCCGGCATTTCCCCTTTCATGAGGGCATCGAAGTGGCCGCGGACATTGGGGACGGACAAGCCGACGATGACCTGGATGGCATGACCGTTCTTGACCAGACCGAAGGCACCGGCATTGGTGAACTTGCTGGTCGCAGCGACTTTATCCGGGTCGTTGACCGTGACGCGCAGGCGGGTCGCACAGTTAGTGACTTCACGGATGTTGTCCGGGCCGCCGAGGCAGTCGAGGAAGACCTGCGCTTTCAGGGCATCGGCGCCGCCGGCAATGCCTTTCTTTTCCATTTCTTTCTTGGCTTTATATTCCGCTTTGGTGAACAATTTATCTTCGCCGCCATCGTCGGTACGGCCCGGCGTAGGCAAATCGAAGTGAAGGATGAGGAAGCGGAAGACAACGAAATAAATGACTGTAAAGCCGAGGCCAATAGCAATCTGTAAAATGTACGTCCAGGCATGATAGCGGAACAAGGGAATCCAGTTCTGGACGAAGCAGTCGATGAGGCCGCCGCCGAAGTTGCCCGACAGGCCGATGAAATAGAGTGTCGCCGACAAGGTAGCCGCTAAGACGGCATGGACGACATAGAGGATCGGGGCGACGAACAAGAAGGTAAATTCAATCGGTTCGGTAATGCCGCAGAGGACGGCTGTAATCGTAGCCGGAATGAGCAGGGTAGCGACTTTCTTGCGCTTTTCCGGTTTGGCACAATAGTACATGGCCAGGGCTGCGCCAGGCAGGCCGAAGACTTTGGCACTGCCGTGAAGGGCAAAGCCGCCTTGGGGGAACAGGTCCCGCAGGGAATGAGCACTGGTGGCGAAGTCATTGAGGTGCTGCAGCCAGTACGCCTGGATGCCGCCGTCGCAGACAGCCGGGCCGTAGATGAAGGGCAGATAGATGAAGTGGTGCAGACCGGCCGGCAAGAGGATGCGTTCCGAGAAGGTGTACGCCCAGACGCCGAAGATGCCGCTGGTCTTGAGGAAGAACTGGAACTGTTCGATGCCGTGCTGGATGGGCGGCCAGATGTAGCAGAAGAGGAGCGCCATGGGCAGCATGACCAGGAAACCGACGGCAACGACGAAGGCCGGGCCCTTGAAGATGCCGAGCCAGTCCGGGATTTCTGTATCATAAAAACGGTTATGCAAGTACGCCGAGATGCAGGCGATGAAGATAGCGCCGAGCATGCCCATGTCCAGGGTCTTGATGTTGGCAATCATGGCCAGTCCCGTACCGGCACCGGCGTCCTGACTGTAATCGACGCCGAAGTAACTGCCGTGCAGGGTCAGGATACCGGCGATGAAATAGTTGAAGACCATGTAGATGACGAAGCCTTCCATGGCGCAGCGGGCCTGTTCCTTCTTGGCAAAGCCAATGGGAACGGCGATGGCAAAGAGGATCGGCATCTGATTGAAGACCGTCCAGGCCCCCTGCTGGACGACGTACCAGAAATCGTACCAGAGAGTCCCTTTTTCTGCCAGGCTGCCGAAGAGACCCGTGTTGCTGAAGATGATCGACAAGGCGACGGTCAGCCCGAAGAAGGCGAATAAGATGACCGGTGTGTACATAGCGCCGCCAAAACGCTGCAATTCCTGCATCACACGGTCTTTGTTGAATGACATATGCAATTCCTCCCGTTTGTGAAACAAAGTACATAAGATTATCGTTAGTAACAGGATATACAAAAAACGCCGCGAATACAATAGATTCGCGGCGTTCTGGCACGTGGCCCCCGGCCTGTAACCTGGTACATTTCCTGTACTTTGGTACAGCCTATCGGGAAGCCTCTTTTCCTTGTTTTAAGTGGTGCAGATACATACAATATTTCACATACCAGATTTCAGCCAGGATGAAGTAGGGCATCATGGACTGGAAAGCGACGTGGTCATCCTCCTTATCATAAATCTGGAACCGGGCTGGCGAGACATAAAAATTGACCGTCGATAACGACGCCAGGGTATTGTCATGCAAGCGGGTAATGGAAATAAAGGGAATATCCCGTAATTTCAAAGCCTGGGCCAATTCCTTGACAGCCGGCGATTCGCCGGAAAAGGAAACGATGATGAATAAGTCGTCTTTGGTCATGGTCCGGATAAGATTGCGAAATTCTTCCCGCGCCGGCACGTCGTAGAGCATGACATTGTCGTAGAAAAACAGGCGTTTCAATTCCTGGACGACATTGTTCTGGACGTAGCCTGACGCATAGGTAAAAATCCGGTTGGCCTCATGGACGAGGGCACTGGCATTATCGAAGTTGCGGCTGCAGAGCTTGTCCACGGTCTGCTCATAGAAGCGATGGAGTTCATCCATGACATTCACATCATAGCAGGACCCTTCCGGTTCTTCCCGCAGAAT
>NZ_JBHWOO010000042.1:0-3683 GCF_043424415.1 Luteococcus sp.
GGCCACGACGACGGCCACGGCGGGCAAGACGGTGGTGTTCTCGGCGGCGATGGTCGCCGTGGCACTGTCGGGGCTGCTCGTCTTCCCGCAGGCCTTCCTCAAGTCGGTCGCCTACGGCGCCATCTCGGCCGTCGGCCTGGCGGCACTGCTGTCGGTAACGGTGCTGCCGGCTCTCTTCGGCATGCTCGGCCACAACATCGACAAGTGGGCCATTCGGCGGACCAAACGCACCGCCCGCCGCCTGGAGGACACCGTCTGGTTCCGGATTCCGGCGTGGGCGATGAAGCACGCCAAGCTGGTCACCGTCGGTGTCGCGGGCCTGCTCATCGCGTTGACCATCCCGCTGACCGGCATCACCTTCGGCGGCATCAACGAGACCTACCTGCCGCCGGACAATGACACCCGCGTCGCGCAGGACGAGTTCAACGAGAACTTCCCCGCCTTCCGCACCGAACCGGTCAAGCTCGTGGTCACCGGCGCGGATGAGCAGCAGCTGGTGGACATCTACATGCAGACCCGGGAGATCACCGGCCTGTCGTCACCGTTCACCCCGGACTCGGGCACCGTCGACGGTACGACGGTGCTCTCCGCGGGCATCGAGGACCGCGACCTCAACCGGGACGTAGTGGAGCAGCTGCGCGACATCGACGTGCCGGAGGGGGTCACCGCCTACATCGGCGGCACCCCGGCGATGGAGATCGAGTCCATCGAGGCCCTCCTGGAGAAGCTGCCGTGGATGGCGCTGTACATCATCGTGGCCACGTTCATCCTCATGGCGCTGGTGTTCGGTTCGCTCATCCTGCCGGCCAAGGCCATCATCATGACGGTCCTCGGTCTCGGCGCGACCCTGGGCATCCTCACCGCGATGTTCGTCGACGGTCTCGGCGCGGACCTGTTCAACTTCACGCCGGGCCCGCTGATGTCGCCGGTGCTCGTGCTCATCGTCGCCATCGTCTACGGCCTGTCCACGGACTACGAGGTCTTCCTTGTCTCCCGGATGGTGGAGGCACGCGACCGGGGGGACACCACGGACGACGCCATCAAGTACGGCACCGCGCACACCGGTTCCATCATCACCGCCGCAGCGCTCATCATGATCGTCGTCGCCGGCGCGTTCGGCTTCTCCGAGATCGTCATGATGAAGTACATCGCCTTCGGCATGATCTTCGCCCTGGCCATCGACGCCACCATCATCCGCATGATGCTCGTCCCCGCCGTCATGCATCTGCTGCGCGAGGACAACTGGTGGGCGCCGGGCATCGTCAAGAAGGCGTACGCCCGGCTCGGCCACGGGTCGACGCCCACCCAGGCCCCGGCACCTGCGCCCTCCCCCGCCCCCGTGCACACACCGGTGGACCCGGAGCCGGAGGACACCGCGCCGAAGGAGACGGTGCGGGAGGAGCCGGTGCGGGAGGAGCCGGTGCCGAGGCACGCGGACGTCGATACGCAGCAGCAGATCCACGAGGGTGAGCTCCTGCTTGACGACGCCGTCGTGGTCGACGAGTCCGAGGCCGCCCGCGGTGGGCGCACCACGAGTGAGGACGAGGAACTGGTGCCCTTCGCCGAGCTCATGCGCCGACTGCAGGCGGACAGGGACACCAAGCGGCTGGAGCGTTGACCGGATGCGGTTTCTCCGGCAGGTGGCGGCGAACCGCTGGGTGAGATGGCTGGCGCCGCTGGCCGTGCTCATCGTGCTCGGCGTGGCGTTCCGCGACCAGATGCCGTTCATCGCCGACGGTGTCCGGCGTCTGCGCGACGCCGACCCCGCCGGTGTCCTCCTCGTCCTCGTGGCCTCCGGTGCCGCGCTGGTGGCCATGGCGGAGGTCATGCGCCTGCTCATGGGCGCCGGCGGCACCCGCGTCCCCCTACGGGAGACCACCGCGATCACCCTGGCCTCCAACTCGTGGTCCACCACCCTGCCGGGCGGGCCGGCCTTCTCCGCGATCCTCACCTTCCAGGTGCAGCGTGGCTGGGGCGCGAGCGTCATCCTGTGCGGCTGGTTCTTCCTGCTGTCCTCGGCGTTGTCCACGATGTGGCTCGTCCTCATCGGCGGCTCCGCCGTCCTCTTCCTCGGCGCGAAATTCAGCGTGTGGTCGCTCGTGGTCACCTTCGTCGCCATGATCGCGCTGGCCGGCGCGGTGTACTGGGCCGCCCGCCACCCCCAGCGCCTCGAGGGGTGGGCCCGACGCCTGCTGCCCCGGGTCAACCGCCTGCTGCGCCGTGACCCCGATGCCGGGCTGGAGACGGCACTGGACCAGATCCACCAGCTGGAGACGGTGCACCTGTCCCGCACCCGCTTCACCGTCGCCGCCGGCTGGTCCCTGGCCAACCGGCTGCTCGACGCCCTGTCCCTGTGGGCGTGCATCTGGGCCGTCACCGGCGATCTGCCGTGGCTGGAGGCCGAGCCCGACCACACCACCGTCATGGGTGTGCTGCTCGCCTACACCACCGCGAAGATCGCCGGCTCCGCCCAGGTCACCCCGGGTGGGCTGGGCACGGTGGAGGCGACGATCATCGCCACGCTCGTGGCCTCCGGCATGACCGCCGTCGACGCCACCGGCGCCGCGATCATCTACCGTCTCATCTCCTTCGCCCTCGTCACCGCTGTCGGCTGGGTGGTCTACGCCCTGCACTACGCCCGCCGGGGTGTGACGGCCCGCGCCACACAGGACCACTAGAGTAGGCGGCATGAACCGGATCACCGCCCTGCTTCTCGACGTCGTCGCCATCGCCGTGTTCGCCTTCCTCGCCCGGGTCGCCCACCAGACCGACGAGATGCCGCTCACCGTCGGCGGCTGGGCATCCACCCTGTGGCCCTTCCTCCTCGGCGTCGGCGCCGCCGCCCTCATCGGGGCCGTCGCCCGCTGGGACGCCGCCCGCATCGCCCCCGCCGGCGTGGGCACCTGGGTGATCACGGTGCTGGTCGGCCTGGGCATCTGGAGCCTGCGCAACGGCGAGCTGCCGCACTGGTCCTTCATCCTCGTGGCCACGATCATGTCCGGCCTGCTGCTGCTCGGGTGGCGCCTGATCGCGGGGCGCCGGTCCGGACGCACGAACGCCGCCGCCCCCGGAGTCCGGGAGACGACGGCGTAGGTGCACGCGGTCAGGCTGGGTTAGCCGATCGAGTGGAGGATCTGGTTGACGATCATGACGACGATGTTGATGATGTCGCCGGAGAGGTCGAGTGCGAGGCTCAGCATGGGGAGCTCCTTTTCGGGCAGTGATGCCGTGGTCAACGTTGCAGTGTCATTAGGGTCTATCGGCGTACGGTAACAGAATCGTTACATGCCCGGAAAACCGCAGACGGTCGCCCCCTCCGCCAGGCGGCGGGCGATCTCCTTCGGCTCCCCCGGGGCGTGGAACAACCCGAAATACGACTCCGGGTTCCGCCGGCCCAGATCGATGTCGTACATGGTGTAGAGGTAGGCCCGCCCGATCCGGGGATCCTCCCCGATCAGGTCCAGGGCCTCGGCGATGAGGTCCGCCTGTCCCGACTCCCCCACCCCGCGGTCGCCGTCGGAGGGGGCGCCGATCTCCGTCACCCAGATCTGCTTGTCCGTGTCCCCGTACTCGTCCATGAGGGCGGTCATCTGTGACATCTGGCCGAAGGCGTTCCAGTCCGACTCCCCCGAGGGTCGCTCCGGGTAGGAGTAGGGGTGCATGCCCACGGTCGTGACAAGAAG
>NZ_JBHWOO010000043.1:0-12226 GCF_043424415.1 Luteococcus sp.
GCCGGAGGGGGTTGCGACGACCACCTCGTGGCCCAGCTCCTTGAGCTTGGTGGCGGGCACGACGATCTCGGGCTGTTCCACGCCGAAGTCGGTGGAAACGATGAGGATCTTCTTCTGGTTCGTCATGCCCTCGACGCTAGCCCGCGAGCAGGGCTCACGCAAGGAAATGGCTTATGCGCATGGCTGATGTGCCCGCAACAGCCGGCCCCAGGGGTCCTCGCCCTACCAGGGATGGGTCACAGGTCGCGCAGGAGCAGCCCCCAGGCCACCAGCTGCTGCACACCCTGGTCGTTGACGTCGGTGACCGACTCGTCCCAGTCCAGGGCTCGTACCAGGGTGGCAGCCTCGGCCCCTCGCTGCGGCTCCGGCATGGAGAGCAGGCGCATCAGGGCCGCCTCGTTCTCGGGGGCCTTGCTGGGGTCCACGTGGTTGAGTGCGCCGACGGTCATCCCGAGCAGGGCGCCGACCATGAAGTCATCGAGTTGGTCCATGGGGACCGAGGCTATCCGACGGGCTGGTTGAAGGCCTGCTGACCGCCCCGCAGGGCATGCCCCACAGTGAATTGCGGCGTGCGATACTCGTCCCGCGAGGGCCCGCGTGGTGCTCGCCCCTTCAACCACCCCTCTCCCCGGGACCGCCGTGACTCCCCCAGTCCTCCTCACAGACATGCCCGGGGCGCTCGCCGCGCCCCCGGAACTCGGTGGACTGCAGACCTCCCGCGGGCCCGAGACCCGGATGCGCACCTCGCGCGAAGGCGTCGCCGCGGGCATGCGGGCCATGGGGATCACCGCGGCACTGCTCATCATCCCGCTGGCCATGGTGCCGCTGCCCGAGGCCGACCTGCGCGGCGTCGGCCACATCCGTCCGGCTACCTGGGCGGTCATCGCCAGCGCAGTGGCCACCTTGGTGGGCCTGTGGTTGCGACCCCGCAGCAGGCTGGGCATGTGGTTCTGCGGTGCGCTGCTGCTGGCGGCGACGCTGTGGTGGATGCCGCTGCGAGTCCAGCTGCACGCCCTCAACTGGTGGGCCCCCGGCTTCTGGGCGATCCCCTGGGTCTGCTGGTCGGTCACCCTGGTCACCCGCCGCACCTTCGCCGTGGTGAACGCGCTGGTCCTGGGCCTGCTGACCGTCCTCGACCCGCTCATGCTGTGGCTGGACGGCATCCAGATCACCGCCCAGCGCCTGGCCCCGGTGCCGTGGTTCACCATGCCCGTGGCGATGATGGCCCTGTTCGGCTACGGGCTCGACCTGCTCGCCCGCCAGGCCGACCACCAGATGGCCCGACGGCTGCGCGCCGAGCACAGCAGGGAGGTGGAGCGGGCCGAGAAGGATGCCAGCCGGGAGGCTGCCCGCCTGCTGCACGACCACGTCCTGCACGCCCTGCACGCCATCAGCCGCGGCTCCGGCGCAGTGCCGCACGCGATGGTCGTCGAGGAGTGCCGCACCGCGGTCGCGGCCATCGACCAGGTCCGCGACAGTCAGGTGACCGCGCGCCTGGAGGACCTGCTGGTCACCGATCCTGCCCTGGTTCGTGCCGGTGCGCGGCTGTCCGGCCACAGCGACCCCGTCCCCAAGGAGGTGGCCCGCGCCATGGTCGCAGCCACCCACGAGGCGCTGGTCAACGTCGCCAGGCACGCCCACGCCACGCACGCCGAGGTGGACGTGGCCGAGCACGGCTTCCAGTGGCACATCACCATTCGTGACGACGGGCGGGGCTTCGACCCCACCCGCGCCCTGGCCCAGGGCCGCCTGGGGCTTCGCCACTCGGTCCAGGAGCGACTGGAGGATGCCGGCGGCGCCTCCTCGGTGGTCAGTTCACCGGGGCAGGGCACCACGGTGCGCCTGGTCTGGCCCGCGCTGGACGACCGGAGCGTCGGAGCGGCCTGGCCCCGCCTGGGGTCGAGTTCGCTGGCCTGGGTGCTGGCCCGCACTTCCTGGCCGGCACTGGCCATCACCCCGTTCATGGCGGTGCTCGCCGGCAGCCTGCTGGAGCCCGCCTGGCCGATGCGCACGGTGGCCGCCCTCCTGGTGGTCTGGGGCGTGTGGTGGCTGCGACGCCTGCGACACCACCAGATGACCATCTGGGGGCAGGTGGCGATCTTCGTCGGCACCACCCTCGCCTGGTGGCTGAACCTGTGGCTGGCCCCCGAGCAGATGGAGACCGTCTACCCGTTGTGGATCGGCTGGACCGCCGCCGGGCTGGTGCACCTGGCCGTCCTGCAGGTGCCCCTCGTCCGCGGCGCTGTGATGCTGGGACTGTGGGGACTGGTGCAGGAGGGCTCGCTGGTCTACTCGGTGGGCCTGCGCGATTTCCTGTATCTGCACATCTCCCTGACCACGGGCATCGCTGAGGGCCTCGTCGCCCTGGTGGCCCTGCAGGTGGCCCGCGCAGTCGCCGAGGAGAACGCCTCCCAGGCGCAGGTGGCCGAGGCCATGCGGCGTGCTGCCAGCCACCTGCAGGCCGAGACCCACGTCGCCCAGTACTGGTCGGAGCGGGTCACCGACGTGGCGCTGCCGCTGCTGCGCACGGTGGCCGAGGGAAGCCATGACCCGGGCTGCCCCGTGCTGGAGGGCCAAGCGCGACGGCTGGAGGCCACCCTGCGTGACGAACTGGTGCTCGGCCCCGGGCACGAGGACTTCCTCGACTCGCTGGGCCGGTTGCGCCAGGCGGGCTGGACGGTGAACTCCACCCTGGACGACGAGCACAACCCGGGCTCACTGGCGGAGCTGGGTGAGGTCCTGGACCATGCCGGGCTGCCCGCCACCGCTGGACAGCTGCTCACCCTGAGCGGCACCTCCACCCAGCTGGTGGCGCTGGTGGTCTCCCCCTCGCTCGAACAGCAGGCGCGGTGGAGCGCCTTGGCCGAAGCCTGCCAGGTGAGCTGCGACGTCGACCCCGACTTCGTGCGGGTGAGCGTCCCACTGGCCGGAAGCGGCCCCGCACCCGGGTGAGCGGGTTGCCGACCGTCCCGTGACGGGTGCGTCAGCCGGGAACACGCGCGGCCGTGGCAGGCTGCAGTCCCACCCCTTCTGGAGGGCCCCCGAAAGGCAGACCCATGAGTGAAATCCCCGGACTCCAGCCCCTGCTGGACGCATTGAACGCCGGCGAGACGATCGGTTTGGCTGCCATTTTCAGGACCAGGCTGGCATCACCATCGGCGACGGTGCTGGGGTCGGTGCCGGTGCCGTGGTGACCAAGGACGTCCCGGCGCGGGCGATCATGGTGGGCCTGCCCGCCAAGCAGGTGGGAACCGTCCCCGAGGAGTGAGCCTCGGGGATTCGCAGGGACTGGATCAGTCCTCGCCGACCAGACGGTCCTCGTCGACCAGACTGAGCAGGCCCGTCGCCACGGCTGCGACGACGGCCAGCCTCGTGTGCGCGCCCCGTACGCCGGCGGCACGACGACGCTCGCCCCGGGCGAAGATCTTCTTCTCCACCACCACCGACAGTGCGGTGGAGCCTGCCAGCAGGACACCGCCGACGGCCACCATCCAGGGAACGATGTCGCCCAGGTCGGCCTTCTCCATCGCCTGCTGCGCCCGCCTCGGGTCGATCGAGCCGTCGTCGGTGGCGACGACGGTGCCGACACAGCCGGCGATCAGCGCCGTCTTGGCCCAGCCGCGCACCGCCCGGGAGCGCACGACGTCCGGCAACGCATACCAGGCGAAGACGGTGGAGGCGGCGGCGAGCGCCTGGGTGGCGCGGGCGGCGGGAATGGTCTTGGTCTGCATGGATCCCATTCCACCATGGGCCGATGTCACCGTTCCTGGCTGCAGGAAGAGGGGGTCAGTGCGTGGCGCCCATCGCCAGGCGGAGGTCCTCGTCGTGGGCGACGACCGCCTCGATGGCGACAGTCAGGGCCCGGGCGATGTCGGACAGCGGTAGGCAGGGTCCTTCGCCTCCGGTGACCTGTTCGGGGATGAGGGGGACGTGCACGAAGCCTGCGCGCACTTGGTCCAGACGCTGGCGGGCGAGGTGGTGCAGTACCCCGTACATCAGGTGGTTGCAGACGAAGGTGCCGGCGGTGTTGGACAGTTCGCCGGGAAGGCCTGCCTCGGTGATGGCCTGCACCATGGCCTTGACCGGCAGGTTCGAGAAGTGGGCGGGTGCCCCGCCGTCGACGACGGGCCGGTCGATGGGCTGGTTTCCCTCGTTGTCGGGGATGCGGGCGTCGTCGACGTTGATGGCGACCCGTTCCGGGGTGACGCCGCTGCGCCCACCGGCCTGGCCGACGCACAGCACCGCATCGGGCTGTGGGCGTCGATGGCCCCGGTGACGGTGCGGATGGAGCGTCCGAAGACGGTGGGCACCTCGAGGGTGACCAGTTCGGCGCCGGCGATCGTCGGGGGCAGCAGCCGCACCGCCTCCAGTGCCGGATTGACGGCATCGCCGCCGAAGGGGGCGAAGGCAGTCACGAGGATCTTCACCCGGCCCACGCTACCCACCCTTCTGCCCACCGATTGCCCCGTGTTCTTGACTTGCCGGACGACCATCCGGAGGAACCCATGACCGAGACCACCCCGCACACGATCGTCCTGGGCGCCGGGCCGGTCGGACTGGCCGCCAGTCTGCTGCTGGCCGCCCAGTGCCACCGCGTCACCATCCACGAGGCACATGAGGAACTGGACCTCTCGAGCGCCAACAGTTATCCGATCGGGGTCAACACCCGCGGCCAGGAGGCGCTTCGCCGCATCGACCCGACGCTCCTGGGGCGCCTGCGGGAGCACGGCGAGGTGGTCGAGGCCTTCCGCATCTACTCGGGCCACCGCCGCGTCGCCCACCTGGACAGCGGCAAGCTGGTCGCCACCACCCGCGCCTTCCTCACCGAGATCCTGCTGGAGCGGGTGCTCGACGACGAACGGATCACCTACCGCCCCGGCCACCGGCTGGTCGGTCTCGACCTGGCCGGGCGCACCCTCACCTTCTCCGCCCAGCAGGGACAGGTGCACGTCGAGGCCGGCGAGCCCGCGTGCTGGCCGCCGACGGCGTGTGGTCGACCGCCCGCACCGCACTGGCCGAGCAGGTCCCCGGCTTCGAACCGCGCATCGGCGACTGGGGCGTGCACTTCCGCGTCGCCTTCTCCGGGCCGCGCGCCAGCGCGCCCGGGCTGGACCCGTCGATCCACCACATCTTCGGTCCCAAGGGCATCTACACCGCCACGCTGTCCGACGGCGTCTGGGGCGTGATGCTGAGCGCCATCGACGGCGACGAGTCGGCCGAGCTGCTGCTGTCCGACGACCCCACCGGGCAGGCGATTGCGGGGCTGCGCGCCCACATCGAGCGCAGCGCGCCCTTGGCCGCTCCCCTGCTCAACCATGACGACCTCGCCGACTATTTCGGCCGCAAGCCCTTCGGCGGCGCGGTGGTGGTGTGCGACCGGCTGGCCTTCGACGAGTGGTTGCTGCTGATCGGGGATGCCGCGCACAGCGTCCTGCCGCCCACCGGCGAGGGCGTCAATTCCGGCCTGGAGGACGGCTTCCTGCTCGCCGAGCACGGCGCCTCGGGATCAGCGCACTGGTTCGCAGACCTCGAGGCCCGGCGCCTGCCCGACCTGCAGGCGCTGGGCGAGTACGCCTGAACCCTGCGCGACAACATCTCCAGCACCGACCCGGCACGCCGTGGGGCGGCGGTGGTGCTGCGTATCGTCGACACGGTGGCGGCCGCCATCCCGGGCCTGCCGAGCGCCCGGGTGGAGTCGCGGCTCTTCGGCGACGAATCGGGCCTGACCCCCTACCGGGAGGCGATCGGGCCGTGGCTGCGGCAGCGGCGGGCGCTCTATCCCCTCACGCGTGCCGCGGTGGCGGCCGTCCAGAAGGTCATCGGGGCGGTGCGGCGCAAGCACTGAGGACCCACGCTCCGACAGGCTGTCACTGGTGCAGGCCCGGTGCCGGCACCAGCGGCCCGGATCACTGCTGCTGGGGTGCCAGCAGCTCCAGGGTGTGCTGCTTCTGCTCCTCGGTGATGGCCATGTTCACCACGATCAGCTCGTCGGCCTGCACCTGCTGGGCGAATCCGTCGAGGCCGGCGACAACCTGCTGGCCGGTGCCGGAGAAGGTGCATTCCAGCATCGACAGCAGCTGTTGGCCCTGCGGGTGCTGGCGTGCGGCCGCGATGTCGGCGTCGCTGGGATTGCTGCCGCCGCGCGAGAGGAAGTCGCGCAGCCACCGGGCCTCGGCGCGGTGCCGCTGGTCGGCGGCGTCGCCCTCGTCGTCGGCGACGATCACGTTGGCGGCGGCGATGAACCACGGCTTGGCGTCGGCCGGGGCCAGCGGACCGTTCGGGTCGAAGCCCTCGCGGTATTCCTGCGCGGCCTGCTGCAGCATCGCCGGGGCGAAGTGCGAGGCGAAGGAGTAGGGCAGGCCCAGCTGGGCGGCCAGGCGGGCGCCGAAGAGCGAGGAGCCCAGGATGTAGAGCGGCACCTTGGTGCCCTGGCCGGGGTGGGCCGCGACGCCGGGGATGCGCGACTGGTCGGACAGGAAGCCGTGCAGTTCCACCACGTCGCTGGGGAAGTTGTCGGACTCGCGGCCGGTGCGGCGCAGTGCCCGCATGGTCGTCTGGTCAGTGCCGGGAGCGCGGCCCAGGCCCAGGTCGATGCGGTCGGGGTGCAGCGAGGCGAGCATGCCGAACTGCTCGGCGATCACCAGCGGCGAGTGGGTGGGCAGCATGATGCCGCCGGCGCCGACGCGGATGCGCTCGGTCTGGGAGGCGACGTGCTCGATCAGCACCGAGGTGGCCGACGAGGCGATCGACGCGGCGTTGTGGTGCTCGGCGAACCACAGGCGGCGGTAGCCGAGGCGATCGGCCGTCTGGGCGAGCCGGACGCTGCGGGCGATGGCTTCGGCGGGGCCCTCGGCGGTGGGGTCGAAGCGGACCAGGTCGAGGACGGACAGGGGGACGGAGACGCTCATGGGTTGCCCTTCGTGGTTCTGAGAACGGTGTGGTGCGAGGTGGTGCGGTTCTGGGTCCCCGAGGATGCGTCGAGAGGCCCACTGAAGTGGAGAGACCATCCATTTCGAGGATAGGGAGACTTCTCCAGTTATCAAGCGACCGCTGCCTCCGCAGTGGGCTCAGCCCACCGGAGCCGCCCGCCAGCCCTCGCGCGCGATCCGCGACAGCGGCGCGACGTCCTCGCAGCCCGCACCTCCAGCGGTCGCCACCCAGGCCAGCCCCAGCATGGTGCGGTAGAAGTCGCGGCCGGTGACGTGATCCTTCACCACGCCCTCCTGCCTGGCGGCCTGCACCAGTTCGTCGGTCCACCCGATCACCCGCTCGCAGCCGACGCCCAGGCTGCCGCAGCCACCGTCGAGCGCCTGGCGCAGCGGCTCGGGAAGTCCCACATAGCTGGTCATCCAACGCTGGAGCACGATGCCCCACTCCTCCAGGGCCTCCCCGGCGCCCAGCCCCTTGGCCCGGAGCGCCTCGTGTGACTCCTCGAGCCCGACGATCTGCGTCGCGAGCACGGCGCCGACCAGGTCCTCGCGGGCCGGGAAGTGCCGGTAGAGCGTGCCCGCCCCGACGCCGGCGCGCTTGGCGATGCCATCCAGGGGCGCCTCCAGCCCGAGCTCGGAGAAGGACTCCCTGGCGGCCTCGACGATCTTCTGCCTGTTGCGCACGGCATCAGCCCTGCCTGCCACGCCAGCCATCTGTACGCTCCTCCACTGCCCGGGGTCCTTCATTGGCATGGCGGAGACTGCCTCCATGTCATTGCTGAAGCAAACGGAGACGCTCTCCACAAAGTTCAGTCTAGGTCATTTCGAAGGAGACCGCCGATGACCACCGCGCTCGAGCGGACGCAGCTGCGCCACACCCTGGCCGCCTTCCCGACATGCCTGGCTCTCATCGACGTGGTCGAACACCACCGTGACCCGGACGTCGCCCCGCTGGCCTACCTCGACCACCACGTCACCGTCCTCGACACGCCCCAGGTCAACGCTGGCTAGATTGGCGGGCATGAGGACTCTCGACTTTGCGGGGCGGTCGGTGCCGGCCATCGGAATGGGCACCTGGTACATGGGCGAGGGCCACGCGCCCAAGGCCCGGGAGGCCGACGCGCTGCGCGCCGGGCTCGATGCCGGGCTCGTGGTGGTCGACACGGCCGAGATGTATGCCGACGGCGGCGCCGAGGAAGTCGTCGGCGAGGCCCTGGCCGGACGGCGCGACCAGGCGGTGCTGGTCAGCAAGGTCTACCCGCACAATGCCTCCCGCACGGGCGTCCGGCAGGCCTGCCAGCGCAGCCTCGCCCGTCTGCGCACCGACCGGATCGATGTCTACCTGCTGCACTGGCGCGGACGCCACCCCTTGTCGGAGACGGTCGCCGGCTTCGAGGAGCTGGTGCGCGAGGGGATGATCGGCAGCTGGGGCGTCTCCAACCTGGACGCCGACGACCTGCGCGAGCTGGGCCAGGTTCCCGGCGGCGGGGCCTGCGTCACCGACCAGGTGCTCTACAACCTCACCCGACGCGGCCCGGAGCTCGACCCCTTCCCCGTCGCGGCCCAGGCGGGGATGTCGATCATGGCCTACTCGCCACTGGAGCAGGCCCGCCTCTTCGACGCCCCCGGTGCGGAGGCGCTCACCAGCATCGCGCGGCGCCACGAGGCCACCGCCGCGCAGGTGGCACTGGCCTGGACCATCCGCGACGGCAATGTGCTGGCCATCCCCAAGACCGCCGATCCGGCGCGGGCCCGCGAGAATGCCGCCGCTCTGGAGCTGGAGCTCACCGCAGAAGACCTCGCAGAGCTCGACCGCGCCTTCCCCGCCCCGGCACGACCGGTGCCGCTGGAGATGCTGTGAGCCCTCACGAGGCCATCGTCATCGGCGGCGGCCAGGCGGGGCTGGCGACGGCCTACTACCTGCTGCGCGCCGGCGTCGACGTCTTGGTGCTCGACGACCAGGACGGCCCGGGCGGCGCCTGGCGGCACGTGTGGCCGTCGCTGACCTTGTTCTCCACCACGGACTTCTCCAACCTGCCCGGCTGGCTGATGCCGCCCTTCGACGGCTTCCCGCCCGCCTCGCACGTCGTGGAATACCTGGCCCGCTACGAAGATCGCTACAAGATCGCGGTGGAGCGCCCGGTGCGCGTGGACCGGGTGGAGCACGTCGACGACGGCTACCTGGTCCACGCCGGTGACCGCCACTGGAGCACTCGCACGGTCGTCGCGGCCACCGGCACCTGGTCTGCGCCTTTCGTCCCCACCCTGCCCGGTCACTTCGCGGGCCGGCAGTGGCACTCGGCGAACTATCCGGGCGTCGAGCCCTTCCGCGGGTCGCGGGTGGCGGTGGTGGGCGGGGCGAACTCCGGCGCCCAGATCGCCGCAGAGCTCACCGCCGTGGCCGAGGTCACCTGGTACACCCGCCATCCCCCGCGCTGGATGCCCGACGAGGTGGACGGCCGGGTGCTGTTCGCCCGCAACCAGCAGCGCTTCCTGGCCATCGGGCGCGGGGAGCCCGATCCCGGCGCCGATTCGTCACTGGGTGACATCGTCGTCCTGCCCGAGGTGCGCCGGGCCCGCGACCAGGGCGCCCTGCGGGCCACGCCCATGGTGGGCTCGCTGGACGAGGTCGACGCGGACCACCTCATCTGGTGCACCGGCTACCGCCCGGCGCTTCGCCCGATCCGCCATCTGCTGGAGGATGGCCGGCCGCGTTTCCCGGGCCTCTTCCTGGTGGGCTCCGGCGACTGGAGCGGGCCGGGCTCGGCGACGATCACCGGCGTCGGGCCCCATGCCCGGCAGGTCGCCCGTGAGGTGACCGGGGCCGTCGGGAAGCAGGCGCGCTGACTCTGCGCTGCCCCACACACGAAGTGAGGGCATCTCCATCCGACATCGGATCAAAATGCCCTCACTTCGTACGGTTCGTGTCGGCTCAGTGGTCGAAGCCAGCCTTCTTGGCCTTCAGCCGCTCGTTCTCGGCAACCACCTTGCGGTGCACGGAACGCTCGTGCTCCAGCCAGGCGGGCGGATCGGCCAGCAGTGCGCCGACCTCCTCGGCATTCAGCGGTTCGGTCAGGCCGCCACGGGCCAGACCGGAATTGGAGACCCCGAGCTTCTGGGCGATGACATCGCGCGGGAAGGGGCCGTTCTTGCGCAGCTCGGTCAGCCACTGCGGCGGGTCGGCGCGCAGCGCGTCGAGGTCCTCGCGGCTGATCGGGTTCTGCTGGAACTCCTCAGGCGCGGCGGACAGCAGGATGCCCAGCTTCTGGGCGGCGGTGGACGGCTTCATGTTCTGGCTCACCCGGCAAGGCTAGTCGAGCCGAGCCGGAGCCGCGGTCCGCGCGCTAGCCTGCACGGGTGAGCGAGAAGACCACCCCCCTGCCAGAGCTGCGCATCGGACACGTCCGCGGGGTCGTGCTGCACAAGTGGCAGCGCACCTGGGAGGAGCGCTATCGCAACCCGCTGCTGATCCGCGAGGTGTCCGACGAGGAGCAGCTCTCGGGCCTTCGCGACGGCAGCCTGGACATGTGCTTCGTGCGCCTGCCGATCGACCGCGACGGCCTGCACGCCATCCCGCTCTACGAGGAGCAGATGGTGGCGTGGGTGGCCAAGGACCATGCGATCGCCGCCGCCGACGAGGTGACGCTCGCCGAGATCGCCGAGCTCGACGACACGGTGCTCACCGAGCTGGACGCCATCGCCCTGGACCGGGTGCTGGCCGGCGCGGTGCTGGTGGTGCCGATGTCGATCGCCCGTGGCGCCAGCCGCCGAGACCTGGTCTTCCGGCCCGTGACCGATGCCGAGCCCTCCCCCGTCGCCCTGGCCTGGCGCGTCGACTCGGAGCATCCGCTGATCGACGAGTTCGTCGGCGTGGTGCGGGGCCGCAGCGCCGACAGCTCCCGCACCCAGAAGGAGCGGGCCACCTCGCGCACCAGGCCGGCACCGGCCCGCCCCCGCTCCCGCAACCGGCGCTCCCATCCGCCGAAGGTACGTCGAGGGCACTGAGCCGTCTGCAGTGCCAGCTCAACCGAGGTGCTCGGCGCGGAGTTTGTAGAGCTGGGTGTCGAGGTCATCCAGTGGCGCCTCGCGGTCGTCGGTGGCCGGGTCGAGTTCGGTGAGGGTGTAGCGGCCCTGCTTGCCGCGGCAAACCTCGTCCTTGGTGAAGAATCCGGCAGCCACGAGGTCGGTGAGGCGACGTGAAAGCACGGGTGCGCTGATCCCCTCGGCGTCAACGATGGTGTGCTCCAGCCGGTCCTCGATCGGGTGCCCCCTTCGAACAGACCCTGGACGCGATGCAGCAGATGCTGGACGGCGGCACCCGCGGCAGGGTGCTAGGCCTGCTGCTGGAGCTGTGATTGACGGGCTCACCCAGGAACCAGCGCCCCAAAACAGACGAAATCCTGCATCCCAACCTGCTTTGAAGGTTCCAACGCCCCAGATTGTCTGTTTCGGCATCCCCAGGAACGCAAGTGGGCCCGGCACCACAGTGCCGGGCCCAGTTGAAGCAGCCAGGATCAGTTGTTGAAGCGGAACTCCACCACGTTCCGTAGCCGAACAAGCTTTGGATCCGCGCCGTCAGTCGGTAACAACGCACCCACGCACCGCCTCGGGGGCACTGAGGCCGAAACCGGACGCTT
The DNA here is from genome assembly GCF_043424415.1 of Luteococcus sp. Lineage (NCBI taxonomy): Bacteria > Bacillati > Actinomycetota > Actinomycetes > Propionibacteriales > Propionibacteriaceae > Luteococcus > Luteococcus sp. The sequence continues at coordinate 11,567 of NZ_JBHWOO010000043.1, forward strand.
GAGCAGTTGGAGAGGGAACACGTCGATGTCATCACACCCGAACAGCGCGCGGGTCTCCGCGAGCAGACCGGACGCACGCATCAGCAGATCCCCCTCGGCGGGATCCATCTCGACGAGGATGTCGATGCGCGATCCGGCAGACGCGGTGCCCCGCGCAACGGGACCGAACAGCTTCGGGTTGGCCGCGCCGTACCCGTCGAGGAGCACCTGGAACTCCTCACAACGCGCAGCGAGGAGCTCGCGCAGCGAGAGCTTCTCGGGTGCCATGACGGTCTCAGACATGCTTCCGGGGTACTGGGCCTGGCAGCACGTCGACATGGCGCTCTAGGTGTAGTTGGTCATGACGTTCCGGCACGGCGCACCATCAGCGCCCACTGGCGTGCGTCCCGTTGATTCGCTCGCGGGCCAGCCAGCGACTGAGCACGTCGATCCACATATCGAAGGCGTCGAGGTGCGCGTCATGGCTACCGCCATCGAGATCAATCCTGTCTGTCTGGGACCTGCGCCGGATCAATGCTTCCCGATCGTCGTTGCCGAACATCCCATGCTTCGCGAACACCGCGAGTGTCGGGACCGTCAGAGCCTCCCACTCGTCCCAGCGGGGCTCGTGCACCACCTCGATCACGCGCTGCATGACGGCGGCGTCGAAGCGCGGCACGA
>NZ_JBHWOO010000044.1:0-12254 GCF_043424415.1 Luteococcus sp.
GTCATGTTCCTTTGGAAGGTTGGCCGTGCGGTACCCGTGACCAGGCCCTGGGCGACTTCATCAAGAACTTGCAGCGTCCGGGAGTTCAGGCGCCGATGGCCCGGATCGTCTCGCGCACCATCGCCAGCTCCTCATTGGTGGGGATCACGAGGATCTCGACCTTGGACTCCGGCGTGGAGATGCGGCGCGGCTGCTTGGAGCGGATCGCATTGGCCTGTTCGTCGAGCACGGCACCGAAGTAGCCGAGCTTGTCGACGACCATCTTGCGCACGTCGGAGGCGTTCTCGCCCACGCCGGCGGTGAAGGTGATGGCGTCGATGCCGCCCAGGTGGGCGATGTAGTTGCCGATGTAGCCCACCAGGCGGTGCACGTAGACGTCCATGCCGAGCTTTGCGTCCTCGTCCCCGGCCGCGATCAGGGCCGAGATGTCGCGCATGTCGGTCTTGCCGGTGAGGCCGAGCATGCCCGAGCGCTTGTTCAGCAGGGTGTCGATGTCGGCGACGTCCAGGTTCAGCTGCCGTCCCAGGTAGGCGTGCAGGCCGGGGTCGACGTCACCCGAACGGGTGCCCATCACCAGGCCCTGCAGTGGCGTGAGGCCCATCGTCGTCTCGATCGGCTGGCCGCCATCGATGGCCGACAGCGAGGCGCCATTGCCCAAGTGGCAGACGATCTGCTTGATCTCGCAGATGTCACGGCCCAGGAACTCGGCCACCCGGCCGCTGACGTACTGGTGCGAGGTTCCGTGGAAGCCGTAGCGGCGGATGCTGTGCTGCTTGGCCAGCTGGCGGTCGATGGCGTAGGTGTAGGCCTCGGGGGGCAGGTTGGAGAAGAAGGCGGTGTCGAAGACGGCCACGTGCGGCACCGAGGGCAGGATCTCCATGGCGGCGCGGATGCCCGAGATCCCCGGGGGGTTGTGCAGCGGGGCCAGCCCGGACAGGTCCACCAGCTTCTGGATGACGGCGGAGTCGATGACGGCGGTGGAGTTGAACTCCTCGCCGCCGTGCACGGTGCGGTGACCCACGGCGACGGCGTCGCGGATCTCGGGACCGTGGCGGTGGAACATCTTGACGACGGCGGCGATGGCCTCGGTGTGGCTGGGGAAGTAGGCCTCGTCGTGGAACTCCTCGCCACCGACCTCGTGGTCGATCGTTCCCGGCGTCGGATCCCCGACCTTCTGCACCAGTCCAACGGCCATCACGCTCTCGGTGTCGGCGTCGATCATCTGGTACTTGATGCTGGACGAACCACAGTTCAGCAGCAGGATGGGCTTCGGCATGCTGTCAGCCTAGTGTGCGGCACAGAGGCATGTTCACCCGGTCGGCCAGTTCTGGGGCGGGACCGTCTGCTCGTCCTGTGGCACGAGCAGGAGCACAGAGAAGCCCCCGGGTCTAGCGTGGGGGCAGCGGCGCAGAACGGCCTGCGCCACCGTCCAGAGGAGTCCGTCGTGGCCACGCACCGCACGAGCGCCCGGGAATTCGTCGACCTGGTGGTCGACGAGGGCACCTTCCATTCGTGGAACCGTCCCGCCCCCGCACCCGCCGACCCGGTCTATGCCGCCGAGCTGGCGCAGGCCCGGGAGAGGTCCGGCCTGGACGAGGCGGTGCTCACCGGGCGCGCCCGCCTCGACGGCCACGAGGTGGTGCTGGTGGTGGGGGAGTTCGCCTTCCTCGGCGGCTCGGTGGGCCATGCCACCAGCGACCTGGTGCTGCGGGCCGTCACCCGCGCCACCGACGCGCGGCTGCCGCTGCTGGTGGCCCCCTGCTCGGGCGGCACCCGGATGCAGGAGGGCACCGCCGCCTTCGTGCAGATGGTCAAGATCGCCCACGCCGTGCAGACCCACCGACGGGCCGGACTGCCCTACCTGGTGCACCTGCGCCATCCCACCACCGGCGGGGTGCTGGCCAGCTGGGGCTCGCTGGGGCAGTACACCACGGCCGAGCCGGGGGCGCTGGTGGGATTCCTGGGGCCTCGCGCCCAGCAGGCCATCACCGGGGAGCAGTTGCCCGAGGGGGTGCAGCGTGCCGAGAACCTGCAGTCCCGGGGCATCGTCGACGCGGTGGTCCCCGACGCACAGCTGCGCGGCGTCTGGGCGCGGCTGCTGGCCGCCCTGGGCACGCCGGCGGTCGAGGCCCCCAGCATCGACCGGGAGGACAGCACGCTCGCCGTCGCGGCAGACTCGTGGGAGGCCGTGCAGGCCAGCCGGCAAGACCAGCGCCCCGGCCTGGCCGAGCTGGTGCACTGGCAGACATCCGACGTGGTGTGGTTCTCCGGGGCCGGCGACGGCACGGTGGACGGGGCGGTGCGAGCCGGCCTCGCGCGGATTGCGGGACGCAGCGTGGTGCTGGTGGGCCATGACCGCACCGTGCCCGTCGAGGAACGAGCCGTCACACCGGCAGGCCTGCGCCTGGCGCAGCGTGCCTACCGCCTGGCCGCCGAGCTGGGACTGGCGGTGGTCAACGTCATCGACACACCCGGAGCGGCGCTCTCGCAGCAGGCCGAGGAGGGTGCGCTGGCGGCCGAGATCGCCCGCACCCTGGGGCTGCTGGCCGACCTGGAGGTGCCGACGGTCTCGGTGCTGCTCGGCCAGGGCGGGGGAGGGGCCGCGCTGGCGCTGCTGCCGGCCGACCGCACCCTGTGTGCCGCCAATGGCTGGCTCGCACCGTTGCCGCCCGAGGGGGCCAGCGCCATCCTGCACCGCGACGGCTCCCGCGCCGACGAGATGGCCCGACGGCACCGGCTCTCGGCCGCCGACCTGCATGCCGACGGGGTGGTGCACGAGGTGCTGGGCGAGCCCTCGCCGATGGACGGCGAGGTCTTCAGCGCCGTGGTGGCCGAGGCCGTCGGCCGTCACCTGGCCGAGCTGGAGGCGCTGGAGCCCGCCCTTCGGCTGGAGCTGCGCCACGAGCGCTTCCGCCTGCTGGGCTGAGCAGCCAGGGTCAGTACTGGGTCCCGCCCATACGCTGGGCCTGCTGCTGCAGTCGCATGATGCGGTCGGCCGTCGGGGGATGGGTGGTGAACAGCTGGCGCGCGTTCAGGCCCCCGAAGGGGTTGGCGATCATCATGTGGCTGGCATTGGCCAGCTGACGGGTGGGCTGCAGCGGAGCCATCTCCACGCCGCGCTCGATCTTGGCCAGGGCACTGGCCAGGGCCAGCGGGTCACCGGTGAGCTCGGAGCCGTCCTCGTCGGCGTCGAACTCGCGGGTGCGGCTGATCGACATCTGGATCACCGAGGCGGCCAGGGGAGCCACCAGTGCGGCCACCAGCACCCCGAGGCCGGAGCCGCGGTTCTCGTCGCTGCGTCCGCCGGAGAACATGGCGCCGAAGCTGAGCATCTGGCCCACCGAGCTGATCACACCGGCGATGGCGGCGGCCACCGAGCTGGTGAGGATGTCGCGGTTGTAGACGTGCATCAGCTCGTGGCCGAGCACGGCGCGCAGCTCGCGCTCGTCGAGCAGCTGCAGAATTCCCTGCGTGCAGCAGACGGCCGCGTGCTGCGGGTTGCGTCCGGTGGCGAAGGCATTGGGGCTGGCCGTCGGGCTCATGAACAGCCGTGGCATCGGCTGCCCTGCCTTGCCGGAGAGCTCCTCGACGATGCGGTACATCTCGGGTGCCTGCTCACGGCTGACCGGCTGGGCCCCCATCGCGCGGATCGCCAGCTTGTCGGAATTCCAGTAGCTGTAGAAGGTGGTGGCCACACCCATCAGGGCGAAGATCCAGATGAAGCTGGAGTTGTTGGTGAACGTGGCCATCGCGCCGCCGACCAGCAGCAGCAGGCCGAAGATGCCGCCGAACAGGGCCGCGGTCTTCAGTCCGTTGAAGTGCTTGTGCATGTCTCCCAGAACACCATGGCGCGCCAAATCCTTCCGTGAGGCCGGGCCCGGATGCCAAGGGGGACAGGGGGGGCAGGAATGCCACGAGGGGCCGCCCGGATCGGACGGCCCCTCGTGGGGTGGTGCGTGATGGCTCAGAGCTCGCGCAGCGGCGATCCTGCGCCGGCCGGACGCTCCTGCGCCTGGATGGCGGTGATGGCGACGGTGTTGACGATGTCGTCCACGAGGGCACCACGCGAGAGGTCATTGACCGCGCAGTTGAGGCCCTGCAGCACCGGCCCGACGGCCAGGGCACCGGAGGTGCGCTGGACTGCTTTGTAGGTGGTGTTGCCGGTGTTCAGGTCGGGGAAGATCAGCACCGTGGCGCGTCCTGCCACCTCGGAGCCGGGCATCTTCTTGTTGCCGGTGGCGGGGTCGACCGCGGCGTCGAACTGGATCGGTCCCTCGACGAGCAGCTCCGGGTCCTTCTCGCGCACGATCCGGGTGGCCTCGCGCACCGCGTCGACGTCCGGGCCGGAGCCCGACTCGCCGGTGGAGTAGGAGATCATCGCCACGCGCGGCTCGATGTCGAAGGCCTTGGCCGTCTGCGCCGAGCTGATGGCGATGTCGGCCAGCTGGTCCGGGTTCGGGTTCGGGTTCACGGCACAGTCGCCGTAGACGACGACCTTGTCGGGCATGCACATCAGGAAGGAGCTCGAGACGACGTTGACGCCCGGCTTGGTCTTGATGAACTCCAGGCTCGGACGGATCGTGTTGGCGGTGGTGTTCACCGCACCCGAGACCATGCCGTCGGCCATGCCGAAGTGCACCATCATCGTGCCGAAGTAGGACAGGTCGGCCATCCGCTCCTTCGCCTGCTCGAAGGTGACACCCTTCTTGGCGCGCAGGCGGGCGTACTCGGTGGCGAACTTGTTGAGCAGCTCGTCGTCGGAGGGGTTGACGATCTTGGCGGCCGACAGGTTGACGTCGAGCTTGCGGGCCCGCTGGTTGATCTCCAGCGAGTCTCCCAGCAGGACGATGTGGGCCACATTGCGCTCCAGGATCTCCGCGGCGGAGAGCAGGATGCGGTCGTCGGAGGCCTCCGGCAGCACGATGGTGCGCATGTCGTGGCGGGCCTGGTTCATCAGCTGGTTCTCGAACATGAGCGGGGTGCGCAGCTCGCTGGGGTGACGCTCCAGCGAGTCCAGCAGCTGGGCCGCGTTGATGTTGTCGGTGAACAGTCGGCGCGACAGGTCCATCTTGCGCGGGGAGCTGGTGCGGGTGCCCTCGAGGCGTGCCAGGCGCTCGGCGGCCGCCAGCGTGGTCACCGTGGTGTAGGCGATGGGCAGGCGCTGGTCGATGGTCTGCAGCAGCTCGCGGATGCTCTCGGGAACCTCGTAGCCGCCGGTCAGGATGATGGCGGCCAGGTCGGGGAAGTCGTTCGAGACGTGGGCGGCCACCAGACCGGGCAGCAGGTCGGTGCGGTCGGCCGGGACGACGACCGTCTGGTCCTTCTCGAGGCGCTTGAGCAGGTTCGGCAGGGTCATGCCGGCCACCAGGATGCCCAGCGACTCCTTGCCCAGCTCACGGCTGCTGCCGCTCCACATCGTGGCCTGGAGGGCCTCCACCTGCATCTCCACTGTGGGCGCGGCCAGCTGGCTGGTCTCGGGCAGGACGCCGGTGACCAGGTCGGGGCGCAGGCCGGCCAGCGCGATGCGTGCCTCGTCGGCCAGCTTCGGGTCGACGCGGGTGGCGATGACGCCGAAGATCGAGTTGTGCGAGGCGGTGAACTCCTTGAGGCCCACCTCGGCGGAGCGCTTCACCTCGTCGACGGTGCGGTTCTTGCCGCGCACGGCCAGCAGCACCGGGGCGTTGAGGTTGGCGGCGACGCGGGCGTTGAAGTTCATCTCGATGGGGGCCGAGACATCGGCGTGGTCGGAGCCCACGATCACCAGCGCGTCGTACTTGTCGCGCAGCTGGTCGTAGCGCTCGACGATCGTCGACATGGCCTGGTCGGGATCCTCGGCCAGTTCGGCGTAGCTGACACCGATGGCATCGTCGTACGACTGGGGCACGGCCTTCTGGGCCACCAGCGTGCGGGTGACGATGTCGTCATCGGCGTGCTTGACCAGCGGGCGGAAGACCCCGACGGACTTCACGGAGCGGGCAAAGGCTTCGACGAGTCCAAGAGCGATCGTGCTCTTGCCGACTCCACCTTCAGAGGACGCGATATAAACGGCTTTGGTCACGTCCCGAGACTATCCCCTCGCACTGGCCGTCCCAACCGGGGGAGCCGCACTCGCGAGTGGCTTGGCCCTCAGCGAGCGGCGGCCCCCGGCATGCCGTGCTGGACCAGGTGGCCGATGGCCAGGCCGGCCACCAGGCACAGCGCCCCGCCAGTGAGCACCAGCCAGTCGGCGCCGCGCAGGGCCGCGGTGACGAAGACCAGCAGCAGCCCGGGCGCGTAGGCCAGCCAGAAGGCACGGGTGAGGGGCAGGGTGCGGGCTGCGGTGCTGCGGTGCGCGGCGACGAAGCGGGCGAAGACGCCGATGCAGATGGCCACCACGACCAGGCCCAGCACGATCGCCACCGCCGGCACGAAGATCATCCACAGGGCCGCCGCCAACGCTCCTGCCAGCCCGAGCAGGACGAAGTGGAAGGCATACTTGCGGGTGGTTCGGGCGTCGATGGCGCGCACGCCCTCGCTGTCGGCGAGGGTGCCGGGGTTCTGGTTCATGTGTCCAGTCTGGCAAAGATCGCGGCGGGCGATGATTCGCACCCGTGCCCGATGTCGGAGCCGGTGGGTAGGCTCGAAGCATGATCCAGCTCGGTGCCCACGTCGACCAGACCAACCCGATTGCCGAGGCCGCTGCCATGGGGGCGACGGCCCTCCAGTTCTTCCTGGGGGACCCGCAGGGGTGGAAGGGGCCGAAGATCGCTTACGAGGGCGGTGCCGAAGCCCTGCGCGCCGATGCGCAGGAGGCAGGGGTCGAGCTGTGGATCCACTCGCCCTATGTGATCAACCTGGCGAGCACCAACAACCGCATCCGCATCCCCTCGCGCAAGCTGCTGCAGCAGACCGTGACGACCGCCGCCGAGATCGGCGCCGCAGGGGTCATCGTGCACGGCGGCCACGTCACCAAGGACGACGATCCGGCGGTCGGTTTCGACAATTGGCGCAAGGCGATCGACGGGCTCGACATGGCCTGCCCGGTGCTGATCGAGAACACCGCCGGCGGCCAGAACGCGATGGCCCGCCGTCTGGAGCGCATCGACCAGCTGTGGACGGCGATCTCCAGCGCCAAGGGCTTCGAGCAGGTCGGTTTCTGCCTGGACACCTGCCATGCCCACGCCGGCGGCAACGAGCTGGTCGGATTGGTCGAGAAGGTGAAGGCCATCACCGGGCGCATCGACCTGGTGCACTGCAATGACTCCCGCGACGCCTTCGACTCCGGCGCCGACCGCCATGCCGCCCTGGGGCAGGGGCAGGTGGACCCCGAAGGGCTGGTCGAGGTGGTCCGGCTCGCCGGATCGTCGATCATCCTCGAGACCCCCGGCGACGCCGCATCGCACGCCACCGAGATCGACTACCTGAAGGAGAAGCTGGCCTGAGGGCCGCGAGCGCATGACCATCGACGAGAACACCACCGCACCAGCAGCCACAGCAGCACCAGGAGAGGGCTACCACCTGGCCAGAATGCTGGCCCACTCCGCCGAGCGCTTCGACCAGCTGCCCGCCTACCGTACCCAGGGGGCCGACGGCAGCTGGCAGACCACCAGCTACCGCGACTTCCACGCCCAGACCCAGCAGATGGCCTGCGCGCTGGTCGGCCTGGGCCTGCAGCCCGGGGATCGGGTGGCGATCTTCAGCGCGAACCGTCCCGAGTGGTCGATCACCGACTTCGGGACGCTGGCGGCCGGCGGCATCGTCGTGCCCATCTTTGCGGCCTCCAGCGCCCACGAGGTGCGTCATGTGCTCGACGACTCGGGCGCCCGGATCGTCTTCGTCGGCAGCGCGCGCGAGGCGGAGGTGCTCGGACGGGCACTGGCCGGGGCCTCCGAGGCCTTCACCGTCGTCGGCTTCGACGAGATCGACGGGCTGGACTCCTTCGAGCGCGTGATGGCCGGCGCCGACCTGTCACTCCTGCCTGAGGTGGAGGCCCGCACCGTCGCAGGCTCGGCCAGCGACATCGCGACGATCGTCTACACCTCGGGCACCACCGGGCGCAGCAAGGGCGCGATGCTCACCCATGGCGGCTTCGGGCAGCAGTCCGAGGCGATCGACGACTGCTGGGACTTCCGCCCCGGCGACCAGTCGCTGTGCTTCCTGCCGCTGGCGCACTCCCTGGAGCGGCTGTGGACCTTCCACGTCTACCGCTCTGGCTGCCTCAACACCTACTGCACCGTCCCCAAGCAGGTGGCCCATCTGCTGGCCAAGGCACGCCCCAACCTGCTGGTGAGCGTGCCGATGCTCTTCGAGAAGATCATGGCCGGCGCCAAGGAGCAGGCCTCCAGCCCGGTGGCCGCACGCACCATGCGGTGGGCCCTGCGCGTCGGGGGACAGTGCCAGCGCGCCCACCGCAAGGGCAAGCGGCCCCACCTGTGGTGGCGCTCCCAGCTGCCGCTGGCCGACAAGCTGGTGCTGTCGAAGATCCGCGGCGCCGTCGGGGGAAACAAGAAGCTGATGGTCAGTGGCGGGGCGCCGCTGCGCCGCGAGGTGGAGGAGTTCTTCTCCGCCGCGGGAATCCTGCTGGGGCAGGGTTATGGCCTCACCGAGGCGGGCCCGATGATGACCATCTACCGGCCCGATCACTACAAGCTGGGCACCGTCGGCTTCTGCATCAAGGGTGGAGAACTCGGCATCGGTGCCGGTGGTGAGGTGCTGGTGCGCGGCGGCAGCGTGATGAAGGGCTACTGGAACCAGCCCGAGGCCACCGCCGAGGCCATCGACGCCGACGGCTGGCTCCACACCGGCGACGTCGGCTATGTGGACCCCGACGGTTTCGTCACCATCACCGACCGGATGAAGGACCTGATCGTCACCGCCAATGGCAAGAACGTCGCCCCGCAGGCGGTGGAGGCGGCGCTGATGGCCGATCCGCTCTTCGAGCAGGCTGTCGTGGTGGGTGACGCCCGGCCCTGCCTGGTGGCGATCCTGCAGCCGAGCCCCCAGGGCTGGGAACAGATCGCCGTCGAGCTGGGCCTGGAGGGACTCCCGCCGGAGCAGCTGGCCGTCGAGCCACGGGTGCGTGAGCACCTCAGGGAGCGGGCGGCCGTGCTGACCCAGGACCTGGCGCACCACGAGCAGGTGCGTGACGTCGTGCTCAGCCATGGGCGTATCACGATGGCCAGCGGATTGGTCACCGCCACCATGAAGGTGCGGCGACGTCTTGTGGGCAAGGAATTCGCAACCGAGGTGGCCGAGACCTACCGGGAACTGGCGGAGCGCAGACGACGCAGCTGAGGCTTCGCGGGCCCCTCAGCCGGTGGCGGAATGTGGTGGCTGGCGTGGTGAATGTCGTGATCAGGTGCCACAATCTAGGAGTCCTTCCTACGGCACCGTAGGTTTCACTCCTCCTGGAGGATCGCAATGGAGCATCTCGCCCACATGTTCCGCTCGACCGTCGCCGAGCACGGTCAGCGGCCCGCCACCCGCATCCGCCAGGACGACCACTGGCTGGTGCAGAGCTTCGACGAGCTCGACGCCGCCGTGCGCCGCAGCGCCGCCGCACTGGTCCATGCCGGGGTCAAGGCAGGCGACCGGGTGGCGATTTTTGCCAACAACTGCCCCGAATGGCTGCAGGTCGACTTCGCCTGCATGACCATCGGCGCCATCCCCACCCCGATCTATGCCACCAGCACGCCCGAGCAGATCCGCCACATCATCAACGACTCCGGCGCCAGCTTCGCCTTCGTCGGCGGCCCCTCCGAGGCCGAGCGCTGCCACTCGGCCCGCGACCAGATGCCCAGCCTGCTCGGCATCGTCAGTTTCGAGGCGACCGAGGTGGACCAGGTGCGCAGCCTCGCCGACTTCGACGCGCTGGAGGGGGCCGACCTCGACGCGCTGACCGAGGAGGTGGAGCGCCGCTTCGCCGCCGTCCGCCCCGAGGACCTGGCCCGCATCATCTACACCTCCGGGACCACGGGCGATCCCAAGGGCGTGATGCTCGAGCACAAGGCCGTGATGGCCCAGAGCGCTGCGCTACGCAAGGGCCTGCCGATCACGCCCGAGGACCACTCGCTGTCCTTCCTGCCCTTCTCGCACGCCTTCGAGTTCGCCTTCACCATGCTGAACCTGGAGTGTGGCGCGATGGTGACGTGCGTTCCCAATGCCAAGGACGTGGCCGACCAGCTGGTGCTGGCCAAGCCGACCCTGATCGCCAGCGTCCCCAAGCTCTACGAGAAGGTCTACGCCACCGCCCACGCCAAGGTGGCCGACGACCCTGTGCGCAAGCGCATCTTCGACTGGGCCCTGAGGGTGGGCGGCCAGTGCCAGCGCGCCCACCGCAAGGGCAAGCAGCCCAACCTCTACTGGCGTTCCCAGCTGCCGCTGGCCGACAAGCTGGTGCTGTCCAGCATCCGCGAGGCGATGGGCGGCAACAAGACTGTCATGGCCTGTGGCGGGGCGCCGCTGCGCATCCAGGTGGAAGAGTTCTTCTCGGCTGCCGGGCTGCTGATCCTGCAGGGCTACGGTCTGACCGAGGCCTCTCCGCTGGTGAGCTTCAACCAGCCCACCGGTTTCCGTTTCGGCACCTGCGGCCCCGTGATGGACGGCGGTGAGATCGGCATCGGCGAGGGCGGGGAGATCCTCTTCCGTGGTCCCAACGTGATGAAGGGCTACTGGAACCAGCCGGAGGCCACCGCCAAGACCATCGACGAGGACGGCTGGCTGCACACCGGCGACGGAGGCTACGTCGACAACGACGGCTACCTGGTGATCAATGACCGCCTGAAGGACATCATCGTCACCCTCAACGGCAAGAACATCGCCCCGCAGCCCATCGAGGGACTTCTGCTGGCCGATCCGCTGTTCGAGCACGCCGTGCTCCTGGGTGACAACCGGCCCTGCCTCACCCTGCTGGTGAAGCCATCGGCCCCGCACCTGGCCGAGATCGCCGAAAAGCGCGGCATCACCTACACCAGCCCGACCGAGCTGATGGAGAACTCCGAGGTGGTCGAGGAGGTCCGCCAGCGCGTGCAGGCCCTCACCGCGAAGCTGCCCAGTCACGAGCAGATCCGCGACCTGCGCGTCCTGCTCGACGAATTCACCATGGACAATGGCCTGCTCACCCCGACGCTCAAGGTGAAGCGTCGCGAGGTGGAGAAGCGCTTCAGTGACATGGTCGACGAGATGTACGCCAAGCTGGCCGAGCGTCGCAAGGGCGGCCAGAGCAGCTGATCCTGCGGCGGGGTCAGTCCTCGTCGGGGTCGGCCAGGCCGAGCTGGACGTCCTCGGCGTCCTGCTCGGCCTGTTCGTCGGCCTCCAGCGCCTCGATCCGGTCCTCGTCGTCCATCCGGTCGGCGGGGCGGAAGCACACCTCGGCGGCGCGGCAGACGCGCGCGTCGACCTCGGGCAGGTTCGTGGTCCACACCAGCCGGTTGGCCAGTGCCACCAGCTGTTCGGCGGTGAAGTGCAGCTGCTCGTAGGAGCCTTCACGGGTGGTGTGCGCGTCCTCGATCAGCGTGACGTCGTAGCCACGGTGCAGGGCGCCCATCGCTGTGCTGTGCACGCAGGAGTCGCTCTGGGCGCCGGTGATCCACAGGTGGCTGGCGCGGGCCTCGGCGAGCACGTCGTCCAGGTCTGTGTGGCTGAAGGAGTCGCCCCAGCGCTTGTCGACGACGATCTCGCCCGGTTCGGGCACCAGCTCGGGCACGACCTGCCAGCCCGGGCTGGCGGCGTCAAGGCCGCTCTCCTGGTGCCGCACCCAGACCACCGGAGTCCCGGCGATCCTGGCCCGGGCCACCAGGTCGGCGATGGTCTCGACGCCCCGGTGCGGCTGCCAGCACCGGGCCATCACGTCCACCTGGACGTCGACGACCAGCAGGGCATCGCCGGTGCGGCTGGTGAAGGTGGTCATGCCGGGCTCCTCACGTCGGGATGGGCACGATCCTAGGGGGGCTGGGCTGTGGTCAGAGGGTCCGGGAGAAGCGCCACTCGATGGTATTGGTCCAGGTTTGGCCGGGGCGCAGCCCCGCACTGCGGCTCCAGTCCTGGTTGGGGGAGTTGGGGTGCTGGTGTGGTTCCAAGGCGACGGCGTCGCCCTGGCGCAGGCGCTGGCCTGAAGCCGGTACCCAGGAGCCGTCCAGGAAGTTGCCCGTGTAGACCTGTAGCGCCGGTTGGTCGCTGAACAGGTCCAGCGCGATACCGGTGGCCGGACACTCCAACCGGGCATGACGACGCATGCCTTGACCGCGCACCTCGAAGGAGTGGTCGATCCCCTTGGC
>NZ_JBHWOO010000045.1:0-7946 GCF_043424415.1 Luteococcus sp.
GTAGTCGGCCCACGTACTTCGCTGAAGGCCGGAAGTTGGTGGCTTATGGTTCGTGACTGTTATGCGTAACAAGTTCCAATCCATGGGATGACGCTTGCAGGTGCAGGAATTGGAATGACCTTAACTTGCAAACACTTGCCGCGGCTCAGGGCTTGGTCTGCGACGACGTTGAACACTGCGCAAGAGGCGCTGAGTGCACCCCCAACTTTCGGGATTGGGCCAACGATGTCCCTACAAGCTGCGGTTGCGGCTCCAATCTTCTTCGTCTCTGATCGAGAAAATGAAACAGTGGTGACGCCGTACTTGGTGGAGATTCTGGGGTCAGCAATTACCGGGAATTGCGTTGCGGAGGTCGGTGTGATTGATTGGATGAGTTGATCCCCGGATACCCTAAAATGGGTAGCTACCTCTGATCCGCGGCGATCAACTGCCCAAGGCGCTGCAATGGTGGCAACCTCGATGACGGCTCCTTCTGGGGTCGTTTCGGTGACTGAAACCGTCCTATCGGCATTGATTTTCAGCCCTTTACCCACGAAGCTATAGGTTTGAGTAAGGTTGGTGGGGTCCTTGTGGACTGAAATCATCTGCGTTCCGCCGCTGATCTCGCGGGCGAAAACGTCAGTCCCCCTCCCTTCCAGTTTCGTGAATCCTCCGCTGGTAGGCGATGCGGTAGAGTCATTGATGCTAACACGAACTCGGCCTACTGCTGTATTGATGGAGTTTCCTGTGCTGCTGGGTGTTCCAGTGGTTGGTGAGTTGTCGACATTTCGGATGAGATTGGCGATTGTGTGATCCGCGGGGGCGTTGATGGTGTCGTCCTCGGCATTGGCAAAGCAGGGGGTTGTAGTTCCTGCGATGAGTACACCAAGCGCGATCGGGGCGAGCTTCCTGAGATACATCGCTATTCCTTCCATGTTGTAGCCAGGCCACGCCGCCTGACGTCTCTAAGTCTTGCTGCGGGGACTCTCGTGAGGCAAGAGCTGCCCGGGATCTTGCTCTGTCGGACCTGAGTTGGACCTTTTTAGTGCCCTGAGATCTTCTCGATGAACTTGGCGGTGTCGGCGTCGATTCTTGGGTCGGCGGTGATGGTCTGCCCAGCGATCTGGATGGTGACTTCACGCAGCGGCCGGAGCAGGCGGACGAGGCGTTTGATGCTCAGCCCGGTCGTGGTCTGGAGCCAGCGGGCGACAGCGAGCGCAGCGAACACGATGGTCAGGTGCGCCTCGATGGCCTCGGCCTGGTGGTGGAAGATCGGCCGGGCCCGCAGGTCGTGTTTGGACATCCGAAAGGACTGCTCGACGTGCCACAGGTCGTGGTAGCTGTCCACGACCTTCTGGGCCGGCATGGAGCTGGTGGGGATGTTGGTGACGTAGCCCTTCAGCCCGACAAGGCGTTTCGCCCGGGCCAACGCGTCTTCGTTCAACACGCTGGTGCCCTTGCTGGTGGTCACGAACCTCGGCGATCGTGCGGTCTTCTCACCCGCGATGACGGCTCGGGCCTTGTTCTCCTGCAAGGTGAGTGTGCGGCGGTCATGCAGGGCGCGGGTGTGGCTGTAGTGCCACACGGCCCGCCATGAATGCGGATACTCCTCCAGGCCCCAGACCGGTTCGACTCGCTTCTTGACGGGGTTGGCTGTCGTGGCGTGGGTGGTCTTGTCCCGTGGGGTGAGGGTATCGATCAGCTGCCCGTCGGTGAACGCGTCCCCGTGCCAGTGGAAGTGCTTTGCGAGGTCGCCGGGGGCCTTGATGGGGCGAGAGCCGACGATGAACCCCAGCCCGGCCTCGTGCAGGGCCTGCAGGTTGGCCACCGACAGCATCCCCGCGTCCGCGACGACCACCACATCGCCCAGCTGGTGACGGGCCTTGAAGCCCTGGATGGTGGGGATGATGGTCTGGGTTTCGGCTTTGTTTCCTTCCCAGGAGCCGATCTCCAGCGGGAACCCGTGCCGGTCGACCAGCAGCCCGACGATGATCTGCGGATCGACCCGGCGTTCCTTCGAATACCCGACCTTGCGCAACTCGTCTTCGCGTTCGGCCTCGAAGTACAGGGTGGTGACGTCGTAGAGCACGAGGGCCGCATCTCCATGCTGGGTGGCGTGCTGGTAACAGGCGGTGGCCAGCTGGTCGCGATAGGCCCGCTCGGCGATCCGGCGCAGACATCGCTTCATGGTGGAGCGGTGCACCGGATCGATACCCAACTCGGCCAGGACCCGGGCACTGTCGAGCATCGAGGTCGGCTCCACCAGACGAGCCACGACGAGCTGGAAGAAGGCCTCGTCCCGGATCTGGTCGAAGCCCAGCGCGGACCATGCCGTCTGGATCGCCTCGACCAGCACCGCTGATCGACTGCCCGTGACCACCGCTGGCTGCATGGCTGTAGGGCCGCCGAAGTCCAGCATCGCCTGGTCTGGAGCGGTCAGTTTCTCCCCGCCGGCGGTCATCAGCGCGGCCAGTTCGGCCTCGTCATGGGCCGAGCCGAGGTGCTCCACGATCCGGCGAACACCCGCAGTCTTCTCCACGATCTGCACCGCAGTCGCGCCCGAAGCAGTCTTCACCTTGCGCAGATACGGGCTCACACCCCGATCCTACCCAGCGATTAGTGCCCTGAAACCACCACACAAAACCCCATGACAAGAACATTCACCGCGTGAACCCGCCCAAATCACCCCAAGAGGTCCAAGTCAGGTCGGAATTTCGACGTTAACTCTAGGATTTCGAGTTCTCCCATGGCCTGTCGCTGATGATGCCGTGTCGCAAAAGGGTGTCCCTATGTCCCTCTTCAGGCGACGAAGAGCATGGGCGTGGACTGGTGGGGGCGGCCAGACCGTGGTGAACCTCTGATGGCCGGTTCCAGGCCAAGTGCTCGTGGGGTCGAATGGTGTTGAACTCGACGCGGTAGGCATCGGCTTCGCGGACCAGGTTGAGCGCGTCGTCGATCTGTTGGCGGTAGAGCCGGGGCCTTCACCTCGGATTGTGGACACGGTGGTGATTGATTACGCTGCGACTGCGAGCGTAGTGGCCCGGCGGGCCTCGTAAGTGTTCGGGGACAGGTAGCCGCATCAGGAATGGCGACGGCGGGTGTTCTAACGCGTGACCCGGCGAAAGACCTGACGGCGTCACAACTCGGGCCCAGCGAAGGCGGGGTTTCCGGCGAGGAGTTCGCGTTTGAGGGTGGCTTTGATCGACTCGGCCAGACTGTTGTCGGCGCTCGTCCCCACGGCCCCCATCGACTGGGCCACCCCGAGACCCTTGCAGAGCTTGGCGTACGCCTTCGACGTGTAGACCGACCCATGATCCGAGTGGAAGATCGCCCCCTGGAGACTGCCGCGCTCAACAGCAGCGGTTTTCAGGGCGTCTTCGACCAGTTCGGTGCGCATGTGGTCCGCGACCGCCCAGCCGGCCAGTTTCCGGGAGTAGCAGTCGATCACCATCGCCGGATAGAGGTTCCCGCTATCGGCCAGTGGCAGATAGGTGATGTCTCCGACGTAGCGCTGGTTTGGCTTCTCGGCGGTGAAGCCCCGCCGCAGCAGGTCACTGAACTTCTCATCAGCCGGTTCCGGAACGGTGGCGCGGACCCTGCGACGCAGCCGGATCCCCGCCAGCTGGTGGGCGCGCATCACCCGTGCGACGCGCTTATGGTTGATCCGGTCCTCAGGCTTGGCGCCGTGTTGAGTCCGACGCTCACCCTCGGTGCCCCCATAGGCAGGATCCTCACCAGTCTTCCGGTCCTGCACGGCGCGGATCCGTGCAGCCAGGAGAGCGTCGGCCTCGGCGCGCTGCTGACGGGCCGGGCCCGCCTTCTGCCAAGCGTAGAACGCCGAGCGGGACAACTCCAACACCTGGCACAACCGCTTCACCTCGTAGGTGGCCTGGTGGTCGCGACGAACCAGAAGCGATTCACCAGCTCGTCTCCCCGGCGAAATATTGCGCCGCCTTGCGCAGGATGTCGCGTTCGGTCTCCACCTCGGCCTTGTCCGCCCGCAACTGCGCGTTCTCCGCTTCCAGCTGGGCGACCCGAGCAGCAGGCGATTCACCCGCAGTGGGTGTAGCCGCGGCGGCCTCCTCACCAGAGCTCACACCGTTGCCCAAGTCCTTCACCCACAACGAGAGGGCCCCACGGGAGACTCCCAACTCCCCAGCGATCTGCTTCAACGTCGCGCCGGGTGTGGTCTCGTAGAAGTCAACGGCCTGCTGACGAAACTCCATCGAGTAGTGCTTCCTGGCCATGATCCTGATCATCTCGCTTCCTTCAGCCCATGCTGGATTCCACGTGTCCACAACCCGGGGTCAGGACCCTCGCTCGTACTTCAAGGACTGGAAGGCCCGATCTCGGACCCCGTTCTGCCCGGGAGTCCTGACGCGAGTCCCAACATGTCTGAGCTCCGGATGCGCGGTGATGATGTGCTCGAAACGGAACGACCTGAACGGTCCACCGTTGTCGGTGACCAGCGTGATCGGGAAGATCACACCGGTGGTGGGGTCGGTCAGGTGATCAACCAGGCTGCCGCCGCCGAGCATGGCTTCGGCCTCTGCGAGGGCGCGTTCGACGCCGGCGATCGCATCGTGCTGGTTCGCGGTCGGTGACCAGTGCCAGCCGAATTCGTACGTCGAGTAGTAGTCCGCGACCCCAGCGACCCGCCAGCTCCCGCCGCCTGTGGTCTCGTATTCGGAGAAGTCGAACTGCCAGACCTGGTTCAGCCCGGTGGGTGGCGCGGCGAAGTCGGCCTTGCGTTGCTCGGTTAACTCTCGGCGCTGCTTCTGGTAGTCAGCGTGGAGCAGGAGCCCTTCGTCGGCCGTGATCCGCAACACCATCGACGGCGAAACAAGGTGCCCGTCGTGTCGGACCATGGCCCAGATCTTGCGGTGCCCCAGGAGGGCGCTTGCTGGCCATCGCGACCACAGCGGCTCGGTGTTGGTCACGCGATGGGGCCGGCCACGGGCCCTTGACTGGTTTCCCGGAGCGGGCTCGTGTCTGCCAGCGTCGCCAGGGCCATTCGGGAATGTCGAGCAGCTCACAGAACCTCGCAGTCGAGATTCCCTCGTCGATCCGGATTACCTCGGGGTCTTCGACGAGCCCAGCCGACCCTCCGCGCTCTTCTTCCAGACCAGCAGCTCGACGGCCGCCCGGCGACCGACACCTCACCAGCCAGCACGCTCCGCACGATCCTGGTCATGGTCTCCGGACTGAACACCGGTGGTCGTCCCGTGGCCGATTCCTCCTGCTCTCAGACGCCGATCATGCCCTCATAACTGGCCTGCCAGAAAGCTTGACGCGGGACAGGCTGTCCTGCTTCGTGGGGTGGTTTGGGAGGTATGACACGCCGAGGGCCCCGGCTAACGCCGGAGCCCTCGGCGGTTTCGCAGCGGCGACGTTGCCGACTGGTGTCAGCGCTCGTCGATGACGACCGTCTTCATGATCTTGTCGGCGAAGGTCTGCTTCTTGGCGTCCCACAGCGGCCACAGGTAACCCAGGAGGCAGACGATCGTGTCGAGGATGTGGCAGATCTGTCGCAGCAGCGCCTTGCCCATGCCGATTGGCTGGCCGTCGGCCTCGCTGACTAGCTTGGTGCCCAGCAGTTGACGACCGATGGAGTGGCCGGTCTTGCCGTCGCGGTAGACCATGTTGTAGAGGAACCAGACCAAGCCCAGCACCATCAGGAGCCATCCGAGGGTCGGGTTGGTGCCAACCCGATCCGTCTGGGTCATCGGGTCGTACCCACCAACCATGGGGTCAGCGATCCGGTTCAGGATTGTGTAGGGAAGCCAGTCGATGACGTGGCTGCCGACGCGCTTGAACCATCCGGCGAGGTTGGCCGTGCGGCCTGCCGGCTGGCCATAGGCCGGGTAGGCCTGGCCATAGGGATCGGCCGCGGGCTGGCCGTAGGCATTGGCCGCGGGCTGGCCGTAGGGGTCGGCGGCAGGCTGGCCCAGGGAATCGGCCGGGGGATTCATCTCCGGCTGCCCCTGCTGCCAGGGGTTGTTGGGTGGGTTCGTCACGGTGCTCTCCGCTCGTCGGGTCCGGGGGTCCGGGGAAGTTCCAGGACTCTGTCGCAGATGATGCTAGGTGCTCGGCCGGTTCAATGGCGGCCAGTGGCGCGAGTCTGGTCAATCTTCAGTAGGGGAGGATGGTGGGCATGAGTCAGGACTGGGTGTCGCCGGTGGAGACTGATCGTGTCTTCGATGCCCGCGATGCCCTGCGACGTACCGCCGCACTGGGTGGCTTCTGCCTGGCCCAAGGCCTCCTGGTCGCGGTCTGGGGTCGCGGGTTGCCGTGTCCCCTGCGTGCCGCCACTGGTCTGCTGTGCCCGGTCTGTGGCGCCACCACCGCGGGGATCCACCTGCTGCACGGCGAATTCGGCCACGCCTGGGCGGCCAATCCGGTCGCCATCCTGGCGGGGCTGCTGCTGGCGGTCTGCGTGGCCGCCTGGACGGTCGAGGCGCTCGGTGGACCGGCGCCCAGGCCGCTGCGCCGGTGGGCTCCCATCACCCTCGACCGGGTGCTGCTGTGGTCCGCGGCACCCCTGCTTGTCTTCACCGTCGTCCGCAACCTGGGCTGATCCGTCCATCCCCGAACAGGCATGGATGGTGCTGGCGTGTCCAGTTTGATTCTGAGCGGGGGTGGACCTACGGTTGTCCATATCTAGTGGTTGCGGGTGGTTGAACAGCCCACAAGTTGTGGTTCAAGCGGCAACTTGTCCACACCGCGTCCACAAGTCCATCCACAGCCGACACATCCTGCATGCCCCCGGGCAGGGCTTCTGCCTGCCCCCACAGCGGCATGCCCCGACCCAGAACGGAGGCCTGGCCATGCACTGCCCCTTCTGCCGCAACGGCGATTCACGCGTGCTCGACTCTCGGGCCGCCGACGACGGCTGCAGCATCCGCAGGCGCCGCCAGTGCCCCGCCTGCGAGCGACGCTTCACCACGATCGAACAGGTCCAGCTCTCGGTGCTGAAGAAGTCCGGGGTCAGCGAGCCGTTCAACCGCGAGAAGGTGGTCAACGGCGTCCGCAAGGCCTGCAAGGGTCGCCCGGTCAGCGAGGCCGACCTTGCCCGCCTGGGCCAGCGCGTCGAGGAGACCCTGCGCGCCAGCGGGCAGGGCGAGATCCCCACCGACGAGGTGGGCGTGGCCATCCTCGAGCCGCTGCGCGAACTCGACCAGGTGGCCTACTTGCGCTTCGCCAGCGTCTACCAGCACTACCAGGGAGTCGAGGACTTCGAGGCCGAGATCGCGCGACTGCGCAGCTCCGGTCCGGTCTCCGACCCGGCCTGAGCACCACCCAAGAACCCCGCTGGCCGTCGCATCGGCCAGCCGTCACATGGAACAAAACCCCCAAGGAGAAGGAAGAGCATGACCGACACCAGCAGGACGGCGCGTCGCCAGCCGGCCACCAAGAAGGCCACCGGCCTGACCATCGAGCGCGTCTTCTCCACCGAGGGCACCCACCCCTATGACGAGGTGAGCTGGGAGAAGCGCGACGTCGTGCAGACCAACTGGAAGACCGGCGAGACCGTCTTCGAGCAGAACGGCGTCGAGTTCCCCGACTTCTGGAGCCTCAACGCCTCCACCATCGTCACCACCAAGTACTTCCGAGGCGCCCTGGGCACCGAGCAGCGCGAGACCGGCCTGAAGCAGCTCATCGACCGCGTCGTGAAGTCCTACTCCAAGGCCGGCCTGGACAACGGCTACTTCGCCACCGCGAAGGACGCCCAGGTCTTCGAGGAGGAGCTGTGCTGGATGCTGCTGCACCAGTACTTCAGCTTCAACTCGCCCGTCTGGTTCAACGTCGGCACCTCGAGCCCGCAGCAGGTCAGCGCCTGCTTCATCCTGAGCGTCGAGGACTCGATGGACTCCATCCTGAACTGGTACAAGGAGGAGGGCTTCATCTTCAAGGGCGGCTCCGGCGCCGGCCTCAACCTGTCCCGCATCCGTTCCAGCAAGGAGCTG
>NZ_JBHWOO010000046.1:0-26124 GCF_043424415.1 Luteococcus sp.
CCCTCGATCAGCTTCGGCATGAAGCGGAAGAGCAGGGTCAGCAGCAGGGTGCGGATGTGGGCGCCGTCGACGTCGGCATCGGCCATCAGGACGAGCTTGTGGTAGCGCAGCTTGTCCAGGTCGAAGTCCTCGTGCACGCCGGTGCCCAGAGCGTTGATGATCGCCTCGACCTCCTGGTTCTGCAGGATGCGGTCCAGGCGGGCCTTCTCGACGTTCAGGATCTTGCCGCGGATCGGCAGGATGGCCTGGGTGCGCGGGTCTCGTCCACCCTTGGCCGAGCCGCCGGCGGAGTCGCCCTCGACGATGAACATCTCGCACTCGACGGGATTGTTGCTGGAGCAGTCGGCCAGCTTGCCCGGCAGTCCGCCGCCACCCAGCAGCCCCTTGCGGGTGCGGGCCATGTCACGCGCCTTGCGGGCAGCGATGCGGGCCTGCGCCGCGGCCTGGGCCTTGCGCACGATGTCCTTGCCCTCGGACGGGTGCATCTCGAACCAGTCACCGAGCTTCTCGTTGACCACGCGCTGCACGAAGCTGCGGGCCTCGGTGTTGCCCAGCTTGGTCTTGGTCTGGCCCTCGAACTGCGGCTCGGAGAGCATGATCGAGATGATCGCGGTGAGGCCTTCGCGGATGTCGTCGCCGCTGACGCGGTCCTCGCGCTTCTTGACCATGCCCCAGGCCTCGCCCCACTTGTTGACCGTGTTGGTCAGTGCGGCGCGGAAGCCCTCCGCGTGGGTGCCGCCCTCGATCGTGTTGATCGTGTTGGCGAAGGTGTGCACGCTCGAGGCGTAGGAGGTGTTCCACTGCATCGCGACCTCGACGCCCATGCCCGCCTCGGGCATGTGGGCCTCCACATTGATCACGGTCGGGTGGATCGGCTCGCGGGTGCCGTTGATGTACTTGACGTAGTCGACCAGGCCCTCGTCGGCGCGGAAGACGTCGGAGTTCTGGTTGCCCTCGGCATCCACGTGGTCGGGACGCAGGTCGGTGATGCTGATCTCGAGGCCCTTGTTCAGGAAGGCCATCTCGCGAAAACGCGTCGCCAGCGTCTCGTAGGAGTAGTTGGTGGTCTCGAAGATCTCGGGGCTGGCCCAGAAGGTGACCTTGGTGCCCGTCTCCTCGGTGGCCTCGCACTGCTTCAGGTCGTACTCGGGAACGCCCAGGTGGAAGGTCTGCTCCCAGCGGTAGCCGTCGCGCCAGACCTCGACGCTGAACTTGCTGGACAGCGCGTTCACCACCGACGAGCCGACGCCGTGCAGGCCGCCGGAGACCTTGTAGCCGCCGTCGCCGAACTTGCCGCCGGCGTGCAGCACGGTCAGTGCCACGGTGACGGCGGGAAGACCATGGGTGGGGTGCATCTTGACGGGGAAGCCACGGCCGTGGTCGGTCACCGCGATGCCGCCGTCGGGCAGGATCTCCACCTCGATGGTCTTGCCATAGCCGGCCAGCGCCTCGTCGACGGAGTTGTCGACGATCTCGTAGACCA
Source organism: Luteococcus sp. (assembly GCF_043424415.1). Taxonomy (NCBI): domain Bacteria; kingdom Bacillati; phylum Actinomycetota; class Actinomycetes; order Propionibacteriales; family Propionibacteriaceae; genus Luteococcus; species Luteococcus sp. Next base: position 1,484 of record NZ_JBHWOO010000046.1, read on the forward strand.
GGTGGTGCAGGCCACGCTCGCCGGTGGAGCCGATGTACATGCCGGGGCGCTTGCGGACGGCCTCGAGACCCTCCAGCACCTGGATCTGGCCGGCGTCGTAGCTGCCGGCAGCCACCGAGTGGTCGCCCGCGTCGGTGAGGCCCTCCAGACGGGCCGCATCGTTGTCGTCGACGACCGCGTCCGCGCCAGTCTCCGGGCTGGTGGATTCACTCACCTGTGGTGCTCCTTGCTCGCATGGGTCCGTCCCGGCAGGGGCCTCGCGGCCCGTCACGTGACGGCAGTAGTCCAACGGGGAAATTCTACCGCACGGCACCGCAGATCGCGCATCTGGCGGGGCCGTGACGAGCACCCAATGCCCCTGAGTCGCCCTGCAGCCCCTCCGTGAGCGTCCAGAATGGGGTCCACCTAGGCCCCCAGCGGGTCCGGGGGGCACAGGGGCCGCTGTGGGCCCTTTCGGGGTCGGGGACTTGTCTGCACCGTGGGTCTGCTCGCTGGCCGATGGCATCGCCCCGGCGCGGCTCAGCCGTAGGTGTCGCGGGGTCCGCGTCCATCACGCACCGAGCGTGAGCCGTGCTTCCAGCTGGGGGCATTGGGACCCTTCACCACCACGCGGGTGACGGTGCCGTCACCCAGCTGGCGGTTGAGCTCGGCGACCAGACTGGGGGCGAGCATCCGCAGGTTGGTGGCCCAGGCCGTTGACTCGCACCGCACGGTGAGCACGGTGTCGACATAGGCCTCCGGCTGGGAGTGCTGGGCATTGGTGGCACCCACCAGCTGGTCCCAGCTCATCAGCAGGTTGCGCAGGTTCACCTCGCGCTGCCAGCCCCGCTCGGCGATGACGCGCCCCAGCGCATTGCCGAGTGGCTGCGGGTCGCGGGCATCAGGTCCCGAGCCGGACAGGGTCGCGCCCTGGCCCCACTGGCTGCGTCGCTTCCTGCGACGGCGGGTTGCCGAGGGGTTCACCCCCCTGGGCGGCGGCAGCAGGGAGCGAGTGGCCTCGGCAACCTGGCTGGCCAGGTCCGTCCCCAGGGGGTCGTGGCGGGCGAGCAGTTCACGCTCCTGTTCCACCTCCTGTTCCACCTCATCGACGGGCCGCTCCACAGCCCGCCCATCCGACCAGGATTCGTTGCCCCACAAGGATTCAGAGGACTCCGTCATGATTCATCCCCAGCCGTCCCCATGCTGTCCACCGACCCATCCACAGAGTTTTCCACAGGCTGTGGAGTGAGCTGTGCCACAGTCTGCGCAGCCTCGCCCTCCACCGTCTCCAGGGGCTCCCCGTCCAGGCCAGCGGGCACCACGGTCCCGGCCTGCACCCGGTAGCGACGCCCCTGCGGCTGGCCGTCCTGCCCCATGGTCAGCATCGCTGGCACGTCGGTGGGCACCGCCGCAGTGACCAGCACCTGCTCGGCCCCGCGCACGTGCTCGGCCAGCCGCAGCCGACGGGTGCTGTCCAGTTCGGCGAAGACGTCGTCCAGCACCAGCACCGGCTCGATTCCGTCGGCCCGCAGCAGCTCATAGGTGCCCAGCCGCAGCGCCAGGGCCAGTGACCAGCACTCGCCGTGGCTGGCATAACCCTTGGCCGGCAGCTGGCCGATGAACAGCATCAGGTCATCGCGGTGCGGGCCCACGAGGCTCACACCACGAGCCAGTTCGTCACGGCGCCGTTCGGCCATCTGGTCCACGAGGCGACGCTCCAGCAGTTCCCGGCCGGGCTCCTCTGCGGGAGTGGGTTCCAGGTCCAGGGAGGTCTTGTACTCGGCCCGCACCACATTGTTGGTGGGCGCGATCTCCTCATAGGCCCTGGTCACATGGGGCATCAGGTCGATGATCGTGTCCAGCCGGGCGTGCAGCAACTCACCGCCGATGCGGGCCAGCTGCTCGTCCCAGGCGTCAAGGGTGGCCATCGCGTACTCGTCATCGCGCTGGCCCGGCTTCGCCAAGGACTTCAGCAGGGTGTTGCGCTGCTTGAGGGCCTTCTCGTAGTCGCTCTTGACGCCGGCCATCCGCGGCCAGCGGGTGGCGACGATCTGGTCCAGGAAACGTCGCCGGTCCGACGGGTCGCCCTTGACCACCGACAAGTCCTCCGGGCTGAACACCACGGTGCGCAGCACCCCGCAGATCTCGCGCGCCCTGGGCAGCGGATTGCGGTTGACCCGCGCACGATTGGCCCTGCCCGGGTTCACCTCCACCTCGAGCAGCAGCTGGCGGGGGTCGTCGCTGGCCGCCTGCACCCGGCCGCGCACGATCGCCTGGGTGCAGCCGGCCCGCACCAGCGGCGCCTCGGAGCTCACCCGGTGTGATCCCATGTGCGACAGGTACTCGACCGCTTCCACCAGGTTGGTCTTGCCCTGGCCGTTCTTCCCGACGAAGATCGTCACGCCCGGCCCCAGCTCGACATCGGCGCTGGGATAGCAGCGCCAGTCGGTGAGGTTGAGGTGGTGGACGAACATGCCCACCAGTCTATGGGCGGCGTCTGACAGTCCCGGATGGCTGGCGTGGGACCAGCGCGGCACCAGGCTTCGGCACCGAGGATCCGTGAACGCAACGGGGTCCAAGACCGTTCCACGTGGAACGATCTTGGACCCCACCCGCTGCCTTCGACCAAGATCAGGCGGGATTGCCACCCTCGCGCGCCGGGAGAGTGCCGTCGGGCTGGGCCGCGACGACGCCGTGACCGCCGAACTCATTGCGCATCGCCGCGATCATCTTCATGGCCGGCTTCTCCTCCTGCTGGCTGACGAAGCGGGCGAACAGGCTGGCGGCGATGGTGGGCACCGGAACGCCCATGTCGACGGCCGCGGTCACGGTCCAGCGGCCCTCACCGGAGTCCTCGGCGATGTCGTCGATCTTGTCCAGGTGCGGATCCTTGTGCAGGGCGTCGACCATCAGGTCCAGCAGCCAGGACCGGATCACCGTGCCCTCCTTCCAGCTCTCGAAGGTGGCGGGCACGTCCTCGACGATCTCGGCGGCCTCCAGCAGCTCCCAGCCCTCGGCATAGGCCTGCATGACGGCGTACTCGATGCCGTTGTGCACCATCTTCGCGAAGTGCCCGGCGCCGTGCTTGCCGGCGTGCACGAAGCCGTGCTCCCCCTCCGGCTTGAGGGCGTCGAAGATGGGCTGGACGACGGCGACGTCCTTGGCCTCACCGCCCACCATCAGTGCATAGCCGTTGTCGAGGCCCCAGACACCGCCCGAGACGCCGACGTCGAGGAAGCCGACATCCTTGGAGGCCATCAGCTCGGCATGCGCCGCGTCCTTGTTCCAGGGCGAGTTGCCGCCGTCGATCACGATGTCGCCGGGGCCCAGCAGGTCGGCAAGGGTGATGATGGTCTCCTCCACGACCTTCGTGGGCAGCATCACCCAGACCACCTTGGGCCCCTCGGTCAGCTGCGCCACCATCTGCTCAAGGCTGCCGACGTCGGAGAGCTCCGGGTTGACGTCATAGCCCACGACAGTGTGCCCGGCGCGGCGGATGCGCTCGCGCATGTTGCCACCCATCTTGCCCAGGCCGACGAGTCCGATCTGCATGTGGATCCTCCCAAGACGTGTGCTGGGCGCCGATCGGCCGCAGCGGGTACCCCATGAGCCTAGGCAGGCCCGCTCGGGATCTGTCGGTCCTCGGGCTCGACTTCGCCCACAGCGACAGGGGCGCACTGCCGCAGCAGTCCGCCCCTGACGGCTCCACCGCTCCTTCCGCGTGGCTCAGAAGAAGCCCATCGCGTCGGTGGAGTAGCTCACCAGCATGTTCTTGGTCTGCTGGTAGTGGTCGAGCATCATCTTGTGGTTCTCGCGGCCGATGCCCGACTGCTTGTAGCCACCGAAGGCCGCATGGGCCGGGTAGTGGTGGTAGCAGTTGGTCCACACGCGGCCGGCCTGGATGCCACGTCCCAGCCGGTAGGCGCGGTGCATGCTGCGGGTCCACAGGCCAGCACCCAGGCCGTAGATGGAGTCGTTGGCGATGGCCAGCGCCTCGTTGTCGTCGCGGAAGCGGGTGAGCGAGACCACCGGCCCGAAGATCTCCTCCTGGAAGATCCGCATCTTGTTGTGGCCCTCGAAGATCGTGGGTTGGATGTAGTAGCCGTCCTTCAGGTCCCCGGGCAACTCGCAGGCGTCACCGCCGGTGAGCAGCTTCGCGCCCTCGTCCTTGCCGATCTGCAGGTAGCGCAGGATCTTGTCGTGCTGCTCCTTGCTGGCCTGGGCCCCCATCATCGTCTCGGTGTCCAGCGGGTTGCCCTGCGTGACGGCTTCGACGCGCTTGAGTCCGTCGGCGACGAAGCGGTCGAAGATCGAGTCCTGCACCAGCGCGCGGCTGGGGCAGGTGCACACCTCTCCCTGGTTGAGGGCGAACATGGCGAAGCCCTCGAGCGTCTTGTCGTAGAAGGCGTCGTCGGCGTCGGCGATGTCGTCGCAGAAGATGTTGGGGCTCTTGCCGCCGAGCTCCAGGGTGACATCGGTGATGTTCCTGGCTGCGGCCTCCATGATGAGGCGGCCGGTGGAGGTTTCGCCGGTGAAGGCGATCTTGGCGATGCGCGGCGAGCCGGACAGTGGGGCCCCGGCTTCGGCACCGAAGCCGTTGACGATGTTGACCACGCCGGCGGGGAGAAGGTCGCCGATGATCTCGAAGAGTTTGAGGATGCTCCAGGGCGTCTGCTCGGCGGGCTTGAGGACGACGGAATTGCCGGCGGCCAGGGCGGGGGCCAGCTTCCAGACGGCCATCAGGATGGGGAAGTTCCAGGGGATGATCTGGCCGACGACGCCGAGCGGTTCGTGGAAGTGGTAGGCGACGGTGTGCTCGTCGATCTGGCTGATGCCACCCTCCTGGGCGCGCAGGCAGCCGGCGAAATAGCGGAAGTGGTCGACGGCCAGTGGGATGTCGGCATTGAGGGTCTCGCGCACCGCCTTGCCGTTGTCCCAGGTCTCGATGACGGCGATGTCGGTGAGGTGCTGCTCCATCCGGTCGGCGATGCGCAGCAGGATGTTGGCGCGGTCCGTCTCGGAGGTGCGGCCCCATTCGGGGGCTGCGGCGTGGGCGGCATCGAGCGCTTTCTCGATGTCGGCGGCATTGCCTCGGGCGACGCGGGTGAAGACCTGGCCGGTGACGGGAGTGGTCACCTCGAAGTACTCGCCGCTGTCGGGGGCGACCCATTCGTTGTTGATCCAGTGGCCGTAGGTCTCGGCGACGGTGATGGAGGACTCGCTGGTGCCGGGCGGTGAATAGGTGGTCATGGTCTTTCCCATCGACGGTGAAGGGTGTGATTTTCATCACACCCTAGACGCTGGGCAAGGACACCGGAAGGCACCCGCATACATCCTGTGGCCCTTTCGGTTGGTCTTCCACCGCAAAAGGCCCACAGGATCAACGCGGCTCACGGTTCAGCAGGTCAAGGAGATCGTGGGCACGCTGTCGTTGAACCCGGGGTGTCGACAGGCCACGGTGCCGTTGGGGAGCAGTCCGCTCCCCTGCGCTGCTGCCCCGCAAGTGCCTGTCGCGACGAGGGTGGCGTGCATCTGCTCGGAGGGTGATCTGACGACCCTTGGCCTCGGCCACCGAGACGGCGTCGTGGACGGCCGCAGCCCACTCGACCAGGACGTAGTCGTCCCCACTGCCGCAACCTGGGGGTCTGCTGCTCGAGCAGCGGCACGTCACCGGGGGGTGAGCTTCTGGGCGTCCAACGCCGCGGCCGCGCCCACGTTGCAGCCGGCCTCCTGGGTGATGGTGGGAACCATGTACGGGGTGGCCTTGGGAATCAGGCCGGTCACTCCCCCGCCGTCCTCGTCGCCGACCAGCACGCCCATCACACCGGTGCCGTGGTTGGGATCGGCTCCTTGTCACTTCTGCAGGGTCCCGATCCAGGTGTCACTGCGCACCGGACAGGTGGGGTCCTCGTGCTGCGTGTCCCGGGATGACCTCCTAGGAGCCCTTGCCGCGAGACTTCTCCACCGGGTCGACGACGACGCGGGGGTGCAGCTCCTTGTCGGGCTGGGAACTGTCGGCACGGCATGGTCCCACAGACACTGGGGTCCCGGATATGCTCCGGGACCCCAGTGTGTGGTTGGTTCTCGCTCAGTTGGGAAGGCGCATCAGCATGATCACGTGCTTGTAGTCGGGCAGGGGGTCGCCATCCAGGTCGGACAGGCCCGTCACCAGGCAGGGCTTGCCGGGAGCGGTGAAGGAGAAGTGGACATAGGGGGTGTCGAGCACGTTGAGGGCGTCCGACAGGTAGTGCGGGTTGAAGCCGGCAGCCATCATCTGGTCCGGGTCGCCGGTGTGGTTCTCGACGATGGCCTCGATTGCCTCGGAGGCCTGGGCCTGGTCTCCGGTGGCGGCCTCGAGGGCCACCTGACCGTCGCCGATGATCATGCGCAGCGGCGTGTTGCGCTCGGCCACCAGGGCCACGCGCTTGACCGAGGCGATCAGCTCGGCAGTGCTGACGCGCACCGAGACGGCCGCCTTGACGTCCATCAGGTGGCGGACCTTGGGGAACTCGCCGTCGAGCAGGCGGGTGGTGATCTGGCGGGTTCCGCCGCTGCCCTCGCCCTCGAAACCGATGAGGCCGTCCCCGGCCGAGGCATTCGACAGGCTCATGGTGACGTTCTCGCCGGAGACCATGCTCTTGGCGGTCTCCCCCAGCACCTTGGCCGGCACGAGGGCAGCACCGGAGGACTGGGAGTCAGTGGGGCGCCAGCTGAGTTCCTTGAGTGCCATGCGGTAGCGGTCGGTGGCCAGCAGCGAGAGGGTCTCGCCCTCGATCTCGACGCGCACGCCGGTGAAGACGGGCAGCAGCTCGTCGCGTCCGGCGGCCACGGTCACCTGGCTGACGGCCTTGGCGAAGTCGTCGCTGGCGACGGCACCGGTGGCTGAGGGCATCTCGGGCAGGTTCGGGTAGTCGGCAACAGGCAGCGTCTGCAGGGTGAAGCGGGCCGAGCCGCAGACCAGCTCCATCTTCGACGCATCGCTGGTCAGCTCGACCGGCTTGTTGGGCAGGCTACGGGCAATGTCGGCCAGGAGCCGACCGGAGACCAGGGCCTCGCCCTGCTCCAGGACGTCGGCAGCGACATTGATCTGCGCGGAGGTCTCGTAGTCGAAGCTCGACATGGTGATGCCCTGCTCGTCGGTCCTGATCAGCAGACCGGCCAGGATCGGGACGCTGGGTCGGCTTGGCAGGCTGCGGGCAGCCCAGGCAACGGCCTCAGCCATCACATCGCGTTCCACGCGGATCTTCACGGCGTCCCCTTCGTCTACGAGCTCAGGTCAATGGCGGCAACGATGTCGTGGTGACAGTCGACCGCGTGGAAATCATATCCGGTCGGACGAAGCTGTCGGCGAATGGCGCCAGCAGCCTCCATGGCGGGTGAAGGGTTTTGCCCGCCACGGTGATGGCGGGCAAGAAAATTGGCAATCCTTCGGCCGCCATGGAGGCCTTGGCCGTGCCAGTCGGGTCCTTGTTGATGGCCTCCTTGCCCGCCATGGCGGGCAAGGTTTTCCCCAGAATCGAGTGCAAGCAACTTTGAAGACCCTTTGAGATGTCTAGTTCCGTAGTAGTCACAGCTTCTGTGGAGGCTGTGGAAAACCCGCGTTGATGCTTGTCGATGGCGGTTCGGCGGCCGATCAGGGCTGTGGATGACGTGCACCCGGCGGTGGACGCAGTGTGGAGGCCGACGAGGCCCTCGAATGCCATCCACCGGCCGCCCACAGGACTTCTGTGAGTTGTCCACAGTTGTCCACAGCCCTTCTGTGGACAACTGTGGAGGTTGGGCGGGCTACGCTTCGCGAAAGGACCAGATGGCGGGAGAGGCAGAGTGGCTGAACAGCATGTGACGAGCCCCAAGGGCGACCGACGACGCACGCAGATCCTGGACGAGGCGGTCCGGCTCTTCGGCGAGATCGGCTACCGGGGCACCTCGCTGCGCGACATCGCCGCACGGGTGGGCATCACCCATCCGGGCCTGCTGTACCACTTCCACTCCAAGGAGGAGTTGCTCCTGGCGGTGTTGGCCCGCCGTGATGAGGAGGACTGCCACCGCTTCGGCGGCGACAGTGCCGAACCGCTGGAATCCCTGCGAGGGGTGGTGAGCACGATGGAGCACAACCAGGCCCACCATGGCATCGTCGAGCTGTTCACCACGCTCTCGGCCGAGGCCACCGATGACTCCCATCCCGCACACGACTACTTCCGCACGCGCTATCAGGAGCTGTTGACGGCCCAGACCAGGACCTTCGAGATCGCCGCGCGGCGTGGCCTGCTGGCCGAGGGAGTCGACCCCGCCCTGGCGGCGCGCAGCCTGGTGGCCCTGATGGACGGCCTGCAGGTGCAGTGGCTCTACCACCAGGACCAGGTCCAGATGGCGATCGAGGTGGAAGCCCACCTCGATCGCCTGCTGGTGCGGCCGCTGGCCGAATTGGAGCAGGCGCAGACAGCGGCGGTTACTGGCCCTGCTGCTTGATCCGGTTGGTGAGCTCGGTCACCTGGTTGAAGACGCTGCGCCGCTCGCGCAGCAGCTCGCGGATCTTGCGGTCGGCATGCATCACCGTGGTGTGGTCCTTGCCGCCGAAGAGCTGGCCGATCTTGGGAAGGCTCATGTCGGTGAGCTCACGGCACAGGTACATGGCGATCTGGCGTGCCGTCACCAGCACATGGGTGCGTGAGGTGCCGGTCAGCTCCTCCATGGTGATGCCGAAGTAGGAGGCCGTCTCGTTCATGATCAACTGCGGCGTGACCTCGGCCTCCTGACCCTCGGGGATCAGGTCCTTGAGCACGATCTTGGCAAGATCAAGATCAACTTCCTGGCGCTGCAGGCTGGCGAAGGCGGTGACGCGGATCAGCGCACCCTCCAGCTCGCGGATGTTGGTCTGGATCTTCGAGGCGATGAACTCCAGCACGTCCGGGCCGGCCGTCAGGTTCTGCGTCGCGGCCATCCGCTTGAGGATGGCGATGCGGGTCTCGAGGTCCGGCGGCTGGATGTCGGTGATCAGGCCCCACTCGAAGCGGCTCCGCAGGCGTGGCTCGAGCGCCTCCAGCAGTTTCGGCGGCCGGTCGGAGGTCATCACGATCTGCTTCTGGGCGTTGTGCAGCGTGTTGAAGGTGTGGAAGAACTCCTCCTGCGTCTGGATCTTCGACTCCAGGAACTGGATGTCGTCGATCAGCAGGACGTCGACCTCGCGGTAGGCACGCCGGAACTCCGGCGTGCGGTTGTTGCTGATGGCGTTGATGAAGTCATTGGTCAGCTCTTCGGTGCTGACGTACTTCACCCGGACTCGGTCATAGTAGGCGCGCACGTAGTGGCCGATGGCGTGCAGCAGGTGCGTCTTGCCCAGGCCCGACTCGCCGTAGATCATCAGCGGGTTGTAGCTCTTGCCCGGTGCCTCGGCGACGGCGGCTGCGGCGGCATGTGCGAAGCGGTTCGACGACCCGATCACGAAGGTCTCGAAGGTGTACTTCGGGTTGAGGCGGTCGACGTCCTGTCCGGCGGCGGGCGTGGCGACGGGCGGGGGCAGGGTGGCGCTGCCGGGCCGTGGGCGGGGTGCGTCCGCCTTCGGGATGAACTGGGCCGGCTCCGGGTCGAACTCGTCGGGGTCCTCGTCACGCTCGGGCACCTCGAGGCTGAGCTCCAGGTCCGGCTCGACGGTGATCGCCAGTCGCATCTGGCGGTGGAAGAAGTCCGAGAGGGCCTCCTCGATCTGCACGCGCAGACGGGTCTCGATGCGTTCCCGCGTGAACTCGTTGGGGACGGCGACCATGACGGTGGACTCGTGCATCGTGAGCGGCTTCGTGCTGCGCAACCAGGCGCGGTTGGGCCGGTCCGCGATCGCCTGGATGTGCTTCCAGGCCTTGTCCAGTCGTGCAGCAGGATCCTCCGGCGCCGAAGGAGCCATGTGCTCGGACGAATTGTTCACTGGAGACCCATCACGCCCCGACGGACCAGGGCCGTGCTCCTCGCGGGGTCCGAGGTGCCCTTCGCCCTAGGGGCGACTGTGCGGTGCGGCCCGCCATCGACGAGCCGCCAAGTATCCACATAGTTTTCCACAGGGTGTGGGCAAAGGGCCAGCTCGCGCCTCCCCGCGGGCCGAGCTGCTGTGGAAAAGCCTGTGTAGGTGGACATGACGATACGGTCGGCCACAGTTCCCCGGCAAGGGTGGAAACGATCTGTCCGGGCCTGGTGGGTCGCTGCAGTCACGGACATCCGGACCACGTCCATGGAATCCCATCAATGTGGTTCGGCACGCCGCAGGATCCTGGGGCGTGCATCCACGGGGCCCGGACGGGGAGTAGTCTTCCCGGTTTGCCCTTCGGACTCGCCTACCCGTATCGTTGACCAGTCGCCGGCCGTCGGTGACGTACTTCCCCGCGCCGGAAAAGGTATTCACGTGCCATCCGTCCGGGTTCCGCCAAACGAGGACAAAAGGGAGTAATCCCCGTGAGCAAGCGTACTTTCCAGCCCAGCAACCGCCGCCGTAGCCGCACCCATGGTTTCCGCGCCCGCATGAGCACCCGCGCCGGCCGCGCCATCCTGGCTGCGCGTCGCCGCAAGGGTCGCTCCGAGCTGTCTGCCTGACGAGGCAGGGTGCTCCCCGCCCAGGCCCGGATGCGTCACGCATCCGACTTCCGCGAAACCATTCGCGGGGGGGTCAGGGCGGCGAGGCCAACTCTCGTCGTGCATGCACACACGACGACCAGCCCGCCGTCACAGGTGGGCTTCGTCGTCTCCAAGGCCGTAGGCAATGCCGTCACCCGCAACAGGGTGAAGCGTCGCCTGCGGCATCTTGTGCTTCCCCTGATGGACGCCACACCGGGCATGTCCGTGGTGGTGCGGGCGCTGCCTGCGGCCGCCACCGATCCCGACCGGCTCGCGGGTGACCTGGCCTCGGCCTGGACCCGTTGCGCCGAGCGTCTGCAGGTGCGCGCCGCCACCGATGCGAAGGGATGCTCGTGAAGTATCCACTGATCGCCTTCGTGCGGTTCTGGCGTGCCTTCATCTCGCCCTATTACGGCGACGTGTGCAAGTACTACCCCTCGTGCTCCGCCTATGGTCTGCGGGCGCTGCAGGAGCGAGGGGCCATGGTTGGCTCCGTGCTGACCGTCTGGCGCATCCTGCGCTGCAATCCCTGGTCGTCAGGTGGTTACGACCCGGTTCCCGGAACTCCCGAAGCCGCGCAATGGCAGGCCGAACAGGCCGCGCGCCCAGCCCACCAGCACGCTGGTGAGGATGTTGGGCGGCGCGATGAGCGGGAGCACTCCGCCACAGCCTCGTCCGTCGCCGTGGCGGCGGGCATCTCCCACGACACCAGAGGTGAAATCTGATGGCCCCACTGCAAACCCTTCTGCTCTTCTTCGGGCTGAAGGACGTCTTCATGGACCTGGGCAGCGCAATCATGCAGCCCATCTACTGGGCCGTCTCCGGCCTGATCGTGCTCTTCCACAAGCTGTGGTCGCCGGTCTTCGGCACCGACAAGGGGATCACCTGGGTGCTGACCATCGTCTCGCTGGTGGTGGTGATCCGAACCCTGCTGATCCCGATCTTCGTCAAGCAGATCAACTCCGCACGAGACATGCAGCTGATCCAGCCCAAGGTGAAGGCGCTGCAGGAGAAGTATGCCAATGACCGTGAGCGGCTCGGCCAGGAGACGAGGAAGCTCTACCGGGAGGAGGGCGTCAATCCGATGGCCTCCTGCCTGCCGGCGCTGCTGCAGATGCCCATCTTCCTGGCGCTCTTCCGCGTCCTCGAGGGCGCTGCTCGCAACCCGATCGTCCCCCGTGGCCACTTCTTCAAGACCAATCCCGATGTGGTGCAGTCGCTGCACGACGCGACCGTCGGCGGTGCCCAGCTGGCCGGACGATTCCTGCCCTTCACCGGCCTGGGTGCGAACCAGATTCTTGCTGCCGTGCTGATCATCCTGATGACCGCGGTGCTGTTCATCCAGCAGCGCGAGCTGATGCAGCGCAACATGCCCCCGGAGGCCCTGACCGGGCCGATGGCGCAGCAGCAGAAGATGATGCTCTACATGTTCCCGATCATGTACATGATCGGTGGTGTCAGCATCCCGATCGGTGTGCTGATCTACTGGCTCACCACCAACCTGTGGACCCTGGCGCAGCAGTGGATCCTGATCCGCAACAACCCGACGCCGAATACCCCAGCCCACGTCGACTGGCAGGAGCGCATGCGTCGCAAGGGCAAGGATCCCGATGCCATCGAGGCTGCCCGTCGGGCCAAGCGCCAGCGCACCCGCAAGGCCAAGGTCTTCACCCCGGCCGCAGCCACCACCACGGCTGACGAGGGCGGCTCCAGCGTCGCCCCGCGCCCCGGTGTGGCACGCCAGCAGGTGACCCGCCAGACGGTCCGGCGTGGTCCTGAGGGCGGCAAGCAGACCGTACAGCGCCAGCAGCCGGCCCGCCAGACCCGTCAGGCACGCAAGAAGAAGTAATCCGCTGGTGGCGGGGGGAATGGACACAAGGCCGTGCCCTCCCCGCCATCGGTGGCCCACGACCCGGTGACACTGTCACTGCCCTTCCAGCGAGGAGAACACCATGAGCGAAGAGCCCACCACCCCGGAGGTTCCCGTCGAGATCGTCGACGAGGCGGCCGTCGTCGAGGCTCCCGAGGCCCCGGCCACCCAGACTGCCGAGGATGCGTCACAGGAGGCCCTGGAGGCCGACCAGGAGGCCCTGGGGGGTACTGCTGCCTCCCCGGACGAGTCTGACGACGACGATTCTGAGGACCAGGATTGCGAGGACGACGACGAGGACGAGGATCCCCTGGACACCGAGGGCGACATCGCCGCCGACTACCTGGAGGAACTGCTCGACATCGCCGACCTGGACGGCGACATCGACACCTTCAGCGAGGGTGGCCGGGCGCACGTCGCGATCGTCACAGACAGCCAGACCCTGGTCGGCAAGGGCGGTGAGGTCCTGGATGCCCTGCAGGAGCTGGCCCGGCTGGCCGTGATGACCGAGACCGGCCACCGCAGCCGCCTGATGCTGGACATCGCGGGTCACCGCGAGCGTCGTCGCAAGGAGCTGCAGGTGCTGGCCCACGACGCCATTGCCGAGGTGAAGACCTCCGGTGAGGCCGTGCGGCTGACGCCCATGAACCCCTTCGAGCGCAAGATCGTCCACGATGCCGTGGCCAACGCTGGCCTGGTCAGTGAGAGCGAGGGTACTGAGCCTCAGCGTCGCGTCGTGGTGCTCCCGGCGGACTGACCACGATGGGTCGCGGACCCGACTGCTGCCCGAGGGGCCGGACGATCGTCCGGCCCCTCGGTCGTTCGTGACAACAAGAGCGGGCCGGAAGCGATGCCAATCACCCGGAAATAGACATATAAATCCATATATCGACAAAGATATAGGAAGATGTGTCCACTGACACGTCGCGCTCTCCCGGGCGCCGTCCCTGATCTTCCGAGCTGTTCACCAGGGCAGTGATCGCTCCAGTCGCCGCGGAGGAACTGGAAGGTCCTGCCCTTGAGGGCGAGCGAGAGATGACCAGGTGGCCGGACTGATCCGCACGGGTCCTCGAGCACAACAGCTCCTGTGGACGAGCCCAACAGCTCCTGTGGACGAGCATCGTCACTGTGGACAAGGGGCATCGATGGCGGGCGAGAGGGAAGACCCGCTCTGGCCTCCGCCTCTCGGATCAGCAGGCCGTGAGGCAGGCTGGCGCAGGATGGCGGGCGAGACAGATGGGCCCTGGTCCGGCGGATCCCCTGGCCAGCATGACTCCTCGCAGCGGTGCTGGTGGGCGTCCATGACATGGCGGGCGGTGAGGGCGTCGTCAGTGAAGGCACGGCGATCTGAAGCGCAATGCCCGCCCATCGAGCGCCGCGTGCGAACCCGCAGGAGGGGCGCTCTGCCGACCGCATGGGGAACCATTGTGTGCAGTAGGGCATGGCTCAGCCTGAGGTTCCGCAGTGGGGTGGGGGAAGGACCGCATCCGTGACATGACGGGTTCTTGACATCGGGACACACGTGCGTGACTGAACTCCCGGGCAGTGCGTTGATGGCCGGGTCTTGCCCACCGCGATCCCGACTCTCGTTGGGCCTGTTCGTCACCCCGTGGCCATTCCGGGATGAGGACGAAGGGCTGGTGAAGTCAGTTGCACCGGATCAGCTGGTCCCCTCATCTGCACCGTCCCGAGTTCTGGATCGGTAGCTCCCGCCTCCTGTATCGCTTGTCAGCATGATCAAATGTGTAGCGGAGCTTGGATACTTCCTTGTGCCCTTGTCGACAACAGGAGGGGCCAGCAGTGGGGCAGTCAGGTCTGTGGCTGCGCAACTTGGACCAGGGCCGGCCCAGCACTGGCTGCTTGACCGCACTGCAGCTTCCCGGGAGGAGATTGGGCACCAATCCTCTGGGGCAGCTTTCGGACGGAACTCAGGCGAGCAACGAGGTGACACGACTCGAGCTGTAAATCGAGCCGTGGGAGGAGGCTTCATGACGTGCCGTGGAGGTCTGCGGCTTTGAGCCTGGGGAACCTCCTCGGGCTTGGGTGATTCTTTGGCGAGCTCCGCCAGGACAGGAACATGGACAGTGGCCCGTGCAACTCTGTTCCCTTTGGCTTTGGTGACTTTGGCAGCTTTGATGGTTGACCAGGATCAAGGCATTCGCGGGGGCGGTCCGCGTCGAACATGACAGTGAAGACAACTGGTGAGCAATTGGCAAGTCATGGGCTTCTTCGCTCCCGAACGCCAGCTGAGGTAAGGACGTGAGTGCTGACACGTGGTCGATCGAAGAGTCGGTGAGCTCGAGTGCGTGAAGATGGAACTGCAGGCAAGATCCGCCCCGTGCGTCCCGTGATGTCACGCGACCGTTGTACTCGACCTCGGAGTTGCTGGCGCTGAACTTGATGCAAGGGGAGGCTGGTTGGCGGCGCCTATGGGTTGACCTCGCAGTTTCTTTGGCTGGTCAGGACGCTGATCTTGGACCAGGCCCTGCGGTGGCGGGATACGGGCGACCCATCCATGTTTCACGTGGAACATGGATGGGTCGCCGTGAAGGACGACGTGCGACCCAAGCCTCAAGGATGAGGGCTGAGGCGGTCTGCTGCCGCAAAGACATCGGGCGCGTGGCACCCGGACGACCATCGGCCTGGGGACCGTATGACTGCCGACGGGTCATACGCGAGCCATGCAACACAGTCACGCGTCACCGACCGGCCTGCACCGGCGGACGGACTTTGTTGCTGTGGAGTGGACGCGAGGGGGTAGCGCGGATGGCGCGACCGCAGCGCGGGATGGAGGCGCGGCATGGAGGTCCTGCCGCCGGCGATGGGACTGGACTGCCAGGTTCGGTACTGGGTAGGCCGGCGAGCCCACGGGCATCGCCCTCATCTGCTGGGCGCGCCAGGCATGAGGAGAATCGTCGCTCGGTCCAGGCCTCTGCTTGAGTGGTTGGATCATGGCGGGCGTCCCAAGGCGTCCATAGAGTGGGCGAGACGCCTGTGCTCTTGTCGAGGGGATGCCCTTGGGCCGGGCGGCAGCCCAGACCGGGCAATCAGCCCCCGATTCAGGTCGACAGGGGTTCGTCCAACCATCCCGTAGGCTTGGAGAGTCGACACTAGGAGTGGCATGAACCCGGCACAGCAGGCCAAAGAGATTTATCGAGATAAATATTCAACGATTTCTCGTTATGTCGATATATTGTCAACCAAGGGCATCGACTGGGGGCTCATCGGTCCTCGCGAGCGAGACAGGCTCTGGGATCGGCATGTTCTGAACAGTGCAGCTTTGGCTGACTTGATCCCGGAGGGTGCTCATGTGGTGGATGTCGGCAGTGGCGCCGGGCTTCCTGGGATCCCTCTGGCGGTGCTTCGTCCTGATCTGGACATCACCCTGCTGGAGCCCCTCCTGCGACGCCACGCCTTCTTGACGGAGACCGTGGATGATCTGGGGCTGGAGGGACGGGTACACCCCCTCCGTGGACGAGCTGAGGACTGTGACAAGACCTTCGATGTGGTCACATGCCGTGCCGTTGCCAACGTCACCAAACTTCTTCGTTGGTGCACTCCACTGTTCTATCCGCACGGGCGACTCATCGCGCTCAAGGGCTCCTCGGTTGACCAAGAGCTCGCTGACGCCTCGCGCCTGCTCGAGTCGAGCCGACTGGAGGCTTCGGTCTTCCAGGTTCGCGCTCACCCCCTGGCAGAGGTGACCCAGGCCTTGGTGCTCGAGCCCTTGCGCTGACGTTTCACATGAAACGAGCGTGTAGGCTCGTTGGGTCGGCACAAGGCATCGAGTCCTTGACATCGAGTCCCTGGCATCGCGTCGTCGGTGCCCGCCACCGGGTGCAGGGAGGATTGGACCGGATCATGAGCCACCACGAGGACCCTGTGGTGCTCATATCACCGGAAGGGGACCCGTCTTTCGGGGTCCTTCCCGTAGCGCGATCGAACCTTTCCCGGTTGACTTGATGTCTGAACCCCCGGTCCAGGCATGGGAACGGTCCAGTAGGATTGTCGAGACTCAGCAGTTTGAGTGGCTCTGCACCAGGAAGCGAGCATGTTTCACGTGAAACTGGGGCAGGCAACCGACGACTTCGAAGGGCGACACCGCTTGTGAGCACTGCCAGCACCCCCGCGCAGCGCATTCCCGGAACCCCGCGGATCATCCCGAGGGACCAGAAGCGCGATTTTCCCAAGCCCTCGCATCCACGCGTCATGTGCGTCGTCAACCAGAAGGGCGGTGTGGGCAAGACGACAACGACCGTCAACTTGGCCTCGGCGCTGGCCGATGGTGGCCTGAATGTCCTGGTGATGGACCTCGACCCCCAGGGAAATGCCTCGACTGCCCTTGGCGTGGATCACGCACCCGGTACTCATGGAACCTATGAAGTGCTTCTGGACGGGGTGCCGATCAGGGAGGTGGAGGTCAGCTCACCGGAGGCATCCGGCCTGACGGTGGTGCCGGCCACTGTGGACCTGGCGGGCGCAGAACTCCAGCTCGTGGGGATGGTGGGGCGGGAACAGCGTCTGGCTCGTGCCATTCGCAACCACCTGAAGACCGCAGATGTCGACTACATCCTCTTCGACTGCCCCCCGTCGCTAGGGCTTTTGACCCTGAATGCCTTGGTTGCCGCTGGCGAGGTCATCATCCCCATCCAGACCGAGTACTACGCGCTCGAGGGTGTCTCACAGTTGATGAACACGATTGCCGTGGTGCAGCGGGAACTCAACCCCGATCTGGACCTCTCCACCGTGATCCTCACCATGTTTGATGCCAGGACCAAGCTCTCGGCCCAGGTGGCCCGCGAGGTTCGTCGGCACTTCGACGCCCAGACCCTCAATGCCCAGATCCCCCGCAGCGTGCGCATCGCCGAGGCCCCGAGCTATGGCCAGACGCTGCTCCAATTCGATCCCTCCTCCGCCGGGGCCAAGGCCTACTGGCGCGCAGCCCAGGAGATCGCCACCCGTGGAAAGGCTCGCTGATGCCCGCAAAACACCAGTCAGGACTCGGACGGGGGCTGGGAGAACTCTTCCAGCGCACGGACGTCGACGAGACGCCCACGGTTGCCGCCGTCGTTGACGCAGCGGTGGACGAGAAGTCGGCACCGCTGGAGGACGGCTCCTACCTGCAGATGGTGCCGGTGGACCGCATCCGTCCCAACCCCAAGCAGCCCAGGACCGTCTTCGATGAAGAGGCCCTGGATGAGCTGGTCGAGTCAATCAAGGAGGTCGGAGTCCTCCAGCCGATCGTCGTGCGACGCGTCAGTCAGGACGGCGACCAAGATCAATTCGAGTTGATCATGGGCGAGCGGCGCTGGCGCGCCACCACCGCAGCCGGACTCGAAGCCGTGCCTGCGATCGTTCGGGGAACCGACGACGGGGACCTGCTGCGCGATGCCCTGCTCGAGAACCTGCATCGCGCCCAGTTGAGTCCCCTGGAAGAGGCGGCCGCATACCAGCAGATGCTGGGGGACTTCGGATGCACCCAGGAGGAACTGGCGCACCGCATCAAGCGCTCGCGTCCCCAGATCTCCAACACGATTCGCCTGCTACGTCTGCCTGCTCCCGTGCAGCGGCGTGTCGCCGCCGGCGTGCTGTCTGCCGGGCACGCACGCGCCCTGCTGATGGTTGAGGACCCCGTGGCGCAGGAGCAGCTCGCACAGCGGGTCGTCGCCGAGGGGCTGTCCGTGCGTGCCACGGAGGAGATCGTGGCAATGATGGGCGACGAGGACAAGCCCGCCCGTCGGTCACGTCGTGCCAAGGAGCCGTCGGCCCGGGCGGTCGAGCTCTCCGGTGAGCTCTCGGACCACTTCGACACGCGAGTCAAGGTCGACATCGGCCGCAACAAGGGCAAGATCACGATCGAGTTCGCCAGCGAAGAGGACCTGGATCGGATCCTCAACATTGTGAATGAGCGGTGACAAGGCCTTTCACCGGTAAGTTGGTAAATAGATTTGGGGCTTTGTCGAGATGTCGACAAAGCCCCAAATCTATTTGATGCTTGATTTCCTAGAGCTCGGTGCCCTCGCTGCCAGTCACCGCGTGGCTCCACTTCTGGAGCTTGGTCAACACGTCCTTGCGGGCGTAGTGCTCCGCCACGAAGGAGAGGAAGGGGATGGTGCCGGCCAGGGCGATGCTGATGAGCTCCTTCCACGACCAGCGGGCGCGGCGGCCCAGGTCGTAGGCGGTGATCAGCAGGAACATGTAGAGCCATCCGTGCGGGACGCCGGTCCAGCTCACCACCCGGTCGTCATCCATCAGGTACTTCATCGGCATGCCCACGCACACCAGCAGCACCAGCAGGATGCCCGTGGCGTAGGCGAAGAAGCGGTAGCGACCCAGGGCGCTGCGGATGCCCCTCAGGTCCTCCTCGGTCAGGTCCTCGAAATCATCGTCGCGGGTCTCAGTCACGCACCCAGCCTACTGACCCGCAGTCACTGCCCCAGCCCTGCCGCATTCCTGCGGTCATTGGCCCCGATGGAGCGTACGGCCACCACGGTGACGACCACCCCGAAGATGGCGAAGGCCCACCACTGCATGGCATAGCCCCGGTTGCGCTCCTTGCCGCCGCCCACGTCGGGGATCTCGGCCTCCTTGGGGGACAGGCCCTGCGCGGTGGAGTCCTGTGCGCGCTGCGTGATGAAGCCGTCGACCATGGGAGCCGGCCACTGTTGGGCCAGGATCTCCAGACGGACAGCCCCCTGGGTGCCGGGGGGTGCGTCCGAGGGCACGGGGACGCTCGGCTTGCCCTGGGTGGGCAGGATGATGCCCTGGACCGTCTGCGGGCCCTTGGGTGCTGCCGGAGCCACTGACGTTCCGACGGGCAAGGTGCCACGCACCACCGGGAGCGTACGACCACCCTCGGTCTTGAAGGCAGAGACCACCTGCAGGGGATGGTCGGTGCCGACCAGCACCTGCGGCAGGTCGAGGTAGTGGCCCTGCACGGTCACCTGGCGGCCATAGAGGTCGCCCACCTTGCCCTGCTCGGTCAGGTTGGACTCGAGGTCCCGTGCAGGCTCCTTCGCACGCGCCTCGGCGCTGCCCTCGGCCTGGCTCTGGAAGACCTCCATCTGCCACAGTCCGAGGAAGACCATCAGCAGGCTCAGGGCACCTCCCAGCGCGATGACCAGCAACTGCTTCAACCGGGTCATGCCCGCTCCGCCTCGTCGACCAGGCCTCCGAAGACCTCCCCGAGGGACAAGCCGGCCGCCTCGAGGGCCAGCGGAGCCAGTGAGGTCTCCGTCATTCCCGGCGCGACATTGCCCTCCAGGAACCAGGCCCGTCCCTCATCATCGACGATCATGTCGACGCGGACCAGACCGTCAAGATCAAGAGCGTCGACCACCAGGCGAGCAAGATCAACTGCGGACTGTTCGGCCCGATCGTCCACGTCGGCGGGCACGATGAAACGGGTGGCCCCGGAGGTGTAGCGGGCAGCGTAGTCGTAGATGCCCTGGCTCGGGCGGATCTCGACGGCAGGCAGCACCCGTACCTGGTCGCCCTTGACGATCACCGTGACAGCGAGCTCCGTGCCGGCCACGTATTCCTCCACGATGGCCACGTCACCATAGGCATAGGCGGCCACCATGGCGGGCCGCAGCTCGTCGGCGGAGTTGACCTTGGTGGTGCCCAGGGCCGAGCCGCTGCGCGAGGGCTTGACGATCAGCGGGAAGCTCATGCGCTCACCCAATGCCTCCACCAGGCGGGCAGCACCCAGCTCGCGGAAGATCTCGTGCGGCAGTGCCACCTGGGCCGGCACCCGTCCGCCGCGCCGGGCCACCAGCAGGCCGGCGATGGACTTGTCGAAGGTGGTGCGGCACGCGGCCCCACTGCAGCCCACATAGGCGATGTCGAGCAGTTCCAGGACCTCGCGCAGGGCGCCGTCCTCACCCACGCCTCCATGCAGCATCGGCACGACGACGGCCTGCGGCTGTGCGGTCAGCTCGGCCACCAGGTCGGGGCCCACGTCGGTCTCGGTCACCTGGTGCCCGCGTCGGCGCAGCGCCTCGGCGACGCGGCGTCCGGAGCGCTGGGAGACCTCGCGCTCGTGGGACAGGCCGCCGGCCAGCACGATGACGGGTGCGAACTTCTTCGCCATGGGATCCTCCACTGCTGTCAGGGGTGTCGTGCGGGGGTGCTGGTCATTGGGCGCAGCGTCGGCTCAGACCGTCTCGGGGCCGGGGCCCACGGCGCGGCTGACGTGCATGGGCGAGCGGTCCAGCCCAAAGGTCTGGTGCAGCTCCAGTTCCTGGTTGACCACCTCGGCCAGGCGCCGGACCCCCTCGTGGATGCGCTCGGGGGTGGGGAAGCAGTAGCTCAGGCGCACATTGCGGCTGCCCAGGCCGTCTGCGTAGAAGGCCGTGCCCGGGGTGAAGGCCACGCGGGCGGTGACCGCACGAGGCAGCATCGCCTGCGAGTCCAGTCCCTCGGGCAGCGTCAACCAGACGAAGAATCCGCCCTCGGGGTGGGTCCACGTGGCGCCCGGGGGCATGAACTCGTCCAGGGCATGGAGCATGGCATCGCGCCGGGCGCGGTACATGTCCTTGAAGGAGGTGATCTGGGCCTTCCAGTCGTGGTTGGCCAGATAGGAGCCGACCGCGTACTGGCTGAAAACCGGGGGGCACAGCGTCGCGGACTCCTGGGCCAGCACGAGCTTCTCGCGCACCGCATGTGGCGCGAGCACCCACCCCACGCGGAAGCCGGGGGCGAAGGTCTTGGAGAACGAACCCAGGTAGACCACCTGCTCGTCGTCGAGGGACCGGATGGCCGGGATCGGGTCGGAGTCGAGGGTCAGGAGCCCGTAGGGATTGTCCTCGACCATGAGGATCCCGAACTCACGGCAGATCTCCAGCACCTGGCGGCGGCGCTCCAGTGTCATCGTGATGCCCGACGGGTTGTTGAAGTTGGGGATCGTGTACAGGAACTTGGGTCGCTTGCCCGCTTCGGCGCAGGCGCGTGCTGCCGAGCGCAGGGCCTCGGGCAACAGCCCGTGCTCGTCCATCGCGACGTGCACCACCTCGGCCTGGTAGCTGCCGAAGGTGCCCAGGGCGCCCACATAGCTGGGTGCCTCGGCCAGGATGACGTCGCCGGGATCGCAGAAGATGCGGGTCACCAGGTCGAGCCCCTGCTGGGAACCGCAGGTGACCGTCACGTCGTCGGGGTGGGCCTGGATCCCCTCCAGCGCCATCACCTCGCAGATCTGCTCCCGGATGAAGGGCTCACCCTGGCCGGAGCCGTACTGCATGGCCTGGGTGCCGCGCTGCTGGATGAGCGTGGAGATGTTCTGCGCCACGACATCCAGCGGCAGGTCGGCGATGTTGGGCATGCCGCCGGCCAGCGAGACCACCTCGGGCCGGTTGGCCACCGCGAACAGGGCGCGCACGGCGCTGGCGCGCATCTGGTGGGTGCGCTGCGAATAGCTGGAGTGGTAGTCGTCCAGCCGGGTGTCACGTCGTCGTTCTTCAGGCAGGCTCACCCCTCCACTGTGCCACGTCATTGCCGCCGGCACCGGTCATGACGGGCCTCGGACGCCCCCGCGGGCTGCGTCGGGGCCTCGTACCATGGGCGGTGACGAGCCGAGGCGAGGAGGGGCCATGGGTGCACGCCAGACGCGGCCAGTGCTGCCCACGGACCTCGCAGGGCTCGACATCGACTGTCCTCGCA
The DNA here is from genome assembly GCF_043424415.1 of Luteococcus sp. NCBI lineage: Bacteria > Bacillati > Actinomycetota > Actinomycetes > Propionibacteriales > Propionibacteriaceae > Luteococcus > Luteococcus sp. The sequence continues at coordinate 23,589 of NZ_JBHWOO010000046.1, forward strand.
GCCCCGGCCTGCGGACCGTCCTGACCGACGCGCACGCCGCCTGGGCCCATGCTGCCGTGCAGGCCTGGGGACTGTGCGGGATGCGCTCGGAGCAGGGTTCGGTCGTTCTGGTCTGCCCGGCCCTGCACCTGCCCGCTGGCCACCCGCTGCAGCAGTGGTCCCGCCCGGCCGGGGCCGCCCACGTGCTGGCCCTGTCCGTGGCCGGGGACGGCCTGTCCGGGCAGGTTCCCACGCGCTGGCTGGTGCAGTCGCTGGCGCGCCGCCTGCGGGGCCGGGCCAGCGGCCTGGAGGCGGCGGGAAGCCGCTCGGGTGGGATGGGGGACTGCACTGCCGCCCCGGCCGCCTGGCTGGAGGGGGCGGGTTTCGTCGTCGTCGAGGGCTCCCGTGGCGACGGGTTGGTGCACCTGCAGCTCGACCTGGGGCACACGGTGCCGTGGGCTCGCGGTGCCGAGCTGGCCCGGCGCGCGGCCGGCCGGCTGCTGCCCAGTCCTTGGGGGAGTCCCGAGCCGACAGGCCGTGACCTCGCCCGCCGGGAGGGCTGAGGTCCCTCCCAGCAGATCCGCCGAACCCGCCCGGGAACGACGAGAGCCCCGCCGAAGCGGGGCTCTCGTGGATGCTGCGGAGGTCAGGCGACGCGGATCTTCTGGCCGACCTTGATCATGTTGGGGTTCTTGATGGTCGACTTGTTGAGCTGCCAGACCGTCTTCCAGGAGCCGACGCCATTGCGCTTGGCGATCTTGCCCAGGGTGTCGCCGCTCTTGACGGTGACGTACTTGGCGCCCTTGACCGACTTCACGGGGGCCACGGCGGCGACCTTCTTCTTGGGGGCCACGGTCTTCACGCTGGAGGTGACACCGGTGGAGACGGCCAGGCCGTTGGCGCGGGTCAGGCCGGCCTTGCGGGAGCAGACGGGCCAGGCGCCGGGACCCTGGACCTTCAGCGTCTTCTTGGCAATCTCGATCTGCTGGGCCTTGGTGGCCTTGTTGGCGGTGGGGGCGTACTTGCCGCCGCCGAAGGCCAGCCAGGTGGAGCGGCTGAACTGGAGGCCGCCGTAGTAGCCGTTGCCGGTGTTGATCGACCAGTTGCCGGTCGACTCGCACTGGGCGACGCGGTCCCAGACGGTGCCGGCAGCCTGGGCGGGGGCGGCGGCCGAGAGGCCGATGCCGGCGCTCAGAGCCGTCGCGGCGGCCAGGGAGACGATGGTGGAGGTCTTGTTCATGGGTGCCAACCTAGGCAAGCCTGAACATTTCTCAAAATCGCTCTCAGGAAAAATCGCCATTCTGGCTGGATGTCGCTCGTGCCAGGGTGCTAACGCACGGGTATTTGCGCTGGTCAGATGCCCAACAGGGGTGGTGGGGAAGCTGAAGGCCTAGGATATGAAATCCGTCACATCTGGCCGATGGCTCAGTTCTCAGGATCTCCGGCCACCGGCCGACCGTCGACGGACATCTCCACCGGTGTGACGTGCTCCACCGTGCGCGAGACCGTGCAGTCGCGGTCATGGGAGAGCTTCACCAGGCGCTCCACCAGGCCAGCAGCCTCCCGGCCCCGGGCATCGTCCCCGAAGGCCAGGTGGAAGTCGACGGCCACGTCGCGCAGCCGCACGCCGCCCGTCTCGTCCACCATCTTCTCGGCGCTGAGCTCGACCTCGAAATGCTCGGCCTCCGCGCGGCGGGCGGTCACCACGTCGACGTCGATCGCACTGCAGGCCCCGATCGCGGCCAGCAGGAGTTCGACGGGGGAGAAGCTCTCGTCATCGCTGCCCACGTGCATCTCCACCCCGGCGCGGTTGGTTGCTACATAGTGCCCGGTCGCGGTGCGCTCGAGGCCCACCTGGAACTTCGGCTGGTCGCTCACCGCGACAGCTCCTTCGAGAAGCGATGGGTCAGGGTCATCAGATCGGTGCGGGTCAGGCCGACCAGGTCCACCACCATCACGGCGGTGTCGTCCACGATCACGGCACAACCCTCACGGTTGGTGTCGATGCTGGTGCCGCAGTAGCCGTCGGCGGTGGCCACCACCGCATTCATGCCCAGGTCCGTCATGAACTTCTTGGCATCCTTCTCGGGCCGGCTCATCAGCAACACCGCCGAGTTCTGCCCACCCTTGGCATAGGTGGCCGCGATCGTCTGCTTCCTGGTCGTCGGGTTGGCCGAGGGGCTCTCGGCCGCGCTGGCATCGCGCGAGTACTCGCCCATCTGCAGCGGCGGGACCATCGCCCACGGCGTCTTCGACGGGCCGGCGGTGACGACCACCTGCGGCTTGGCAGCATTGATCCGCCAAGCGGCGTAACCGGCACCACCCGCGGCCAGCAGCAGGGCCAGCAGGCCCACGAGCACCAGCAGCCAGCGCGGGAAGCGCCGGGCATGGATCACGGGACCGGCCTCCAGCTCGTCAGGACCGGTGCTGGAGTCCACGGCATAGAAGCCCTGGCTGCCGTCGGGCGTGGCGGGGCCATGACCCCCAGGTGTCGTGCTCATGGCCCCAAACCTAGTGGACACACCACGGGCGTGGCAGCTGGAGGCTGCCACAGTAT
>NZ_JBHWOO010000047.1:0-9656 GCF_043424415.1 Luteococcus sp.
GCGAAGGCCGCCAGGACGGCCATGCCCCACGCGCCGCCCTCACCCGCGGTGTCCCCCACCGCGACGGAAGTGTCGAGTGCGTCGGCCAGCACCTGCTGCGCGACGCCCTCGGTGCGGAAGATGCCGCCGTGGGCGAAGAGCGAGGTGAGCGGCACCTTCTCCTGTTCCAGCAGCACCTTCATGCCGCAGGCCAGCGCGGCGAAGGCCGCGTTGAGCTGCGCCCGCATGAAACTGGCCAGCTTCAGGCCGCTGTCCTGCCCCCGCAGGAAGAGCGGACGCCCAGTGGCCACACCAGTCTGGTGCTCACCGGACAGGTAGTTGTAGGACAGCAGGCCGTCGCAGTCGGCCGGTGCCTCCAGCGCGTGCCCGAAGAGACGACGGTAGAACTCCTCCCGGTCCACCTCCAGACCCATCAGGGCCGGCAGCTCACCGAGCATGCCCAGCCAGGCGTCGAGGTCTCCCGTGCAGTTGTTGGTGTGGATCATGGCGACGGGATCCCCGGCGGGGGTCGTGACCAGGTCGATCTCCTCACGGATCCCGCTCAGCTCCCGGTCCAGCACCACCATCGCGAAGGCGCTGGTGCCGGCGCTGACATTGCCGGTGCCGGGACGGATGCTGTTGGTGGCCACCATCCCGGTGCCGGCGTCGCCCTCCGGCGGCGCCACCCGGGCCCCCGCCTGCAGCGTGCCGCTGGGGTCCAGCAGGCGTGCGCCCTCGTCGGTCAGGCTGCCGGCGTCGGCCCCGGCGGGAAGCACCTGGGGCAACAGGTCGCCGATCTGCCACGGCATCTGGGCCACCTCCGGCAGGGCGTCGAAGGCGGCGATCATCGTGGCGTCATAGCTGCCGGTGGCGGAGTCGATGGGGAAGACGCCGCTGGCATCGCCCACACCGAGCACCTTGCGTCCGGTCAGCTTCCAGTGGACGTAGCCGGCCAGGGTGGTGATGTGGTCCAGCCGCTCGACGTGCCCCTCACCCTCCAGCACGGCGTGCAGCAGGTGGGAGACGCTCCAGCGCAGCGGGATGTTCTGCCCGAAGGCCTGCGTCAGCCGGGCGGCGGCCGTGGTGGTGTAGGTGTTGCGCCAGGTCCGGAAGTCCACCAGCTGCTCGCCCTGCGCGTCGAAGGCGAGGTAGCCATGCATCATCGCGGAGATGCCCAGCCCACCGAGCCGTTCGAGGCGGACGCCCCAGCGGGCCTCCACGTCGGCCTGCAGGGCGGCCACGCAGGTCTGCAGCCCGCCCCACACCTCGTCGAGGCCGTAGGTCCAGTTCTGCTCCACGTAGCGGTTCTCCCAGTCGTGGGCGCCGGAGCCGAGCAGCCGTCCGTCAGCGTCCACGAGGGCGGCCTTGATGCGGGTGGAACCGAACTCGATGCCCAGGTGGGCCTTGCCGTCGCGGATGAGGCTGGCGCCGTCCACGGCAGTCGTGTCAGTGCCGGTCATGGCGCTCACATCCCCTGGGCCAGGCGGTGGTAGACCTGCCCGACGCGCAGTTCCTGGGCGAAGCCGCGCACCGTGGTGCCCTCACCGATCTCGGCCAGCTCGATGCCCGCGATGGTGGCGAAGTCGCGGAAGACTTCCAGGTCCACGGCCTGCGTCATCACCGTGTGGTGGGCGGCACCGGCGGTCAGCCAGCACTCCGCGGAGGTGTGGAAGTCCGGCTTGGGCTGCCACACCGCGCAGGCGACGGGGAGCTGGGGCAGCGACTCGTCAGGATCGACGATGTCGACGCTGTTGACCACCATCCGGAAACGGTCGCGCATGTCACTCAGTGCCACCACCAGGCCCTTGCCGGGGTCGGCGGTGAAGCGCAGGCGCACCGGGTCCTCACGGTCGCCGATGGCCAGCGGGTGGATCTCCAGGCTGGCGCGGCCCTCGGTCAGCGACGGGCAGACCTCCAGCATGTGGGCGCCCAGGATCTTCTCCTTGCCGGGCGTCATCTCGTAGCAGTAGTCCTCCATCAGGGAGGCGCCGCCGGGCAGCCCGTGGCCCATCACCTTGGCCAGCCGCACCAGGATGGCGGTCTTCCAGTCGCCCTCCGCGCCGAAGCCGTAACCGTCGGCCATCAGGCGCTGCACAGCCAGGCCGGGCAGCTGCTTGAGGGCGCCGAGGTCCTCGAAGTTGGTGGTGAAGGCGCCGAAGCCGCCCTCCTCCAGGAAGCTGCGCAGGCCCAGTTCCTGCCGGGCGCCGTAGCGCAGGGAGTCGTGGCGTTCCCCACCGCGGCGCAGCTCGGCGGCGACGTCGTAGTCCTGCTCGTAGGTGGCCACCAGCTCGTCGACGGCGGACTCCTCGACGGCCTCGACGGCGGCGACCAGGTCGTTGACGCCCCAGGTGTTGACCGAGACGCCCAGCCGCAGCTCGGCCTCGGTCTTGTCGCCCTCGGTGACGGCGACATTGCGCATGTTGTCGCCGAAGCGGGCCAGCCGCATCTGGTGCAGCTCGGCCCAGCCGACGGCGGCACGGGTCCAGTGGCCGATCCGCTGACGGGTCTGGTCAGTGGACGCGTGGCCGACGACGGTCTTGCGGGCCACGCCCAGCCGGGTGGCGATGTAGCCGAACTCGCGGTCGCCGTGGGCGGCCTGGTTCAGGTTCATGTAGTCCATGTCGATGGTGCTCCACGGCAGTTCCGCCTTGTACTGCGTGTGCAGGTGCAGCATCGGCTTGGCCAGCGCGTCGAGGCCCTGGATCCACATCTTGGCCGGGGAGAAGGTGTGCATCCACACGATCACGCCGACGCAACGGTCGTCGGCATTGGCCTCCAGGGCGATGCGACGGATGGCGTCGCGGTCGGTCAGCACCGGCTTCCAGACGACGGGGACGGGGATCTGCTCGGCCTCGTCGAGGAGCCCGGCGACGGCCTGCGACTGCTCGGCCACCTGCTCGAGGGTTTCGGGGCCGTACAGGCCCTGGCTTCCGGTGAGGAACCAGATCTCGCGATTCTCGAAGGGGTTGTTCATGGGAATCATGCCTCCTTTGGCATGTTGGGGCGGTTCGGCTGCTCCGGGCCGCCTGGGTGGTGGTCAGGTGGTGGTCAGTGCTGTCCGTAGACGTTCTGGTAGCGGTTGTAGAGGCTGTCGACGTGGGTCTGGTCGATGGGGATGGGGGTGCCCAGCTGGCGCGCGATGTGCACGGTGCGGGCCACCTCCTCGCACATCACGGCGGCCTTGACGGCGTCGCGGGCGTCCTTGCCGATGGTGAAGGGGCCGTGGTTCTGCATCAGCACCGCCCGGGAGCGCGATCCCTTGAGGGTCTCGACGATGCCGCGGCCGATCGAGTCGTCGCCGATGATGGCGAAGGGGCCGACGGGGATGGGGCCGCCGAACTCGTCGCCCATCATGGTCAGCACGCAGGGGATCTCCTCGCCGCGGGCGGCCCAGGCCGTCGCGTAGGTGGAGTGGGTGTGCACCACGCCGCCCACCTCGGGCATCTCGCGGTAGACGTAGGCGTGGGCCGCGGTGTCCGACGAGGGCTGCAGCTTGGCGGGGGTGCCGTCGTCGATCTTGTGGCCGTCGAGGGTGCAGACGACCATCGACTCGGGGGCGAGCTCGTCGTAGGAGACGCCCGACGGCTTGATCACGAACAGCTCGGCGCCCGGGACGCGTTCGGAGACATTGCCGGCGGTCCACACCACCAGCTGGTTACGGGGCAGTTCGGCGTGCAGGTCACTGACGCGCTGGCGGGTCTCGGCGACCCGCTGCTGGGTCTGCTGGTCGAGTTCTGCAAGGACGATGGTCATGGTTGCCTTCCTGGGTGTGGGTCTGGCGGGGTGGGTCCGGGTCAGCGGCTGCCCGCGGCCTCGATCTCCTCGAGGGAGCGGCCCTTGGTCTCGGGGACGCAGGTGCGCACGAAGAGGACGCCGGCGATGCAGATGGCGCCGAAGATGGCGAAGACGGCGGCCTGCGGCATGTGGGCGGTCATGATCGGGAAGAGCAGGCCGACGGCAAAGGAGCCGATCCAGTTGAAGGAGGAGGCCATGCCGGCGGCGCGTCCGCGGATGATCAGCGGGAAGACCTCGCCCACCAGCACCCAGGTCAGCGGCGCCCAGGTGAAGGAGTAGAAGGCCACGTAGATGCTGAGGAAGACCACGATCAGCATCGGGTTCGCGTCGGGGGCGATCTTGGCGATCACGGCCGGCAGGATGAAGGAGATGCCCATCACGCTGCCGCCCAGCGTGAGCAGGGTGCGACGGTTGAAGCGGTCCGCGATGGCCATGAACAGCAGGGAGCCGAGCACCAGGATGACGCCCTGGATGATGGGCCACATCAGGGCCGAGCTGGCCTCCTTGCCGCTGGCCTGCTCCACGATCAGCGGGATGTAGTAGAAGATCGCGTTGGCGCCCTGGAACTGCTGGAAGGCCGCGACGCCGACGCCGGCGATCAGCAGGTAGCGGTAGCGGGGGTTGAGCAGGGTGGCCCACGAGGTGCTCTGCTGGGCATTGGTCTCGGCCTCGATGGCCTGCTGGATCTCGCGGAGTTCGGGCTCCACCTGCTCGGGCTTGCGGATCATGCCGAGCACGGCGCGCGCCATGCCCTCCTGGCCGTTGCGCACCAGGAAACGGGGCGATTCGGGCAGCTTCAGCACGCCGAGGAAGAGGATGACGGCGGGAACGGCGGCCACCGCCAGCATCGAGCGCCAGGCCCAGGTGGTGGGCAGGTGCTGCAGGAACCAGGCGACGATGTAGCTGAGCAGCATGCCGGAGACGATCATCGTCTGGTTCAGTCCGGACAGCCGGCCACGCACTCCCGCGGGGGCCATCTCTGCCATGTAGGCGGGGACCAGGGCGGAGGCGGCTCCGACGGCCAGGCCCAGCAGCACCCGCATCACGATCATGTACGCGAGGCTCCCGTGCGGCGAGACGCCCAGGGCCAGGGAGGCGACGGCGAAGATGATGGCCGCGACGAGGATGCTGCGGCGACGGCCGAGCTTGTCGGCGAGCTGGCCGGACATGGCGCCGCCGAAGATGGCGCCGAGCATCAGCGACGAGGTGATCCAGCCGATGGCGGCCGCATTGCCGGTGAGGCCCCAGTCCTTGGTGAGGAAGGGAAGCGCGCCGGTCATCACGCCGATGTCGTAGCCGAACAGGATCCCGCCGAAGGATCCGAAGAAGTAGATGAAACGGGCCGGGATCTTGCGCTGCTCGGTCTGCGTGGGCGCTGCTGCGGCTTCCGTGCGGAGACTCATGGGAGAAGCAACTCCTGTCGTCATTGACTGTGAGATGAGGTGGATGCGCTCGTTCGATGTGAACGCTAACATCTTGTTCTGAGATCGATGTTAACGCTCACATCGACGCGATTGCAAGGGGTCCCCGGGAAGTCGACGGGAACTCCTTGCGGACGGCATGATCCGGACGACGCGGGGTGCGCACCCGGCCACCCGCTACAGTCGCGGGCAGCGGCCCAGCCCACGAGCACAGGTGAAAGAGGCACGAAATGACCACAGCGCCACGTCGGCCGGGGATGGCCGATGTTGCTCGCGCGGCCGGGGTCTCCCACCAGACGGTCTCCCGCGTCCTGAACCAGCCCGACAGCGTCGCCCCCGGCACCCGGGAGCGCGTGCAGCAGGCCATTTCCGAGCTGGGTTATCGCCGCAACATGGGCGCCCGGGCGTTGGCCACCAGCCGGAGCCGCATCCTGGGCGTCATCGTGGACCAGGGCGGCTACTACGGCCCCAGCCAGACGTCGTCATCCATCCAGATGGCTGCCCGAGAGCAGGGGTACGCCACTCTGGTTGCTGCCATCCGCGACACCAGCCAGGCCGAGATCCAGCAGGTGCTGGACCTCTTCCTGGACCATCGAGTGGACGGCATCATCGTCATTGCGCCGCAGGTGCAGCTGATGGACCGCCTCACGGTGCTGGCCGGCGAGGTGCCACAGGTGCTGGTGGCCGACGGGGTGGAGCCCTTGGAGGGGATGCTCACCGTCTCCGTCGACCAGCACGCCGCCGCCATGATGGCCACCAACCACCTGATCGAGTTGGGACATCGCGACATCGCCCACCTGCGCGGGCCGGTGACCTGGTTCGACGCCCTGGAACGTGAACGCGGCTGGCGCGACGCCATGACCGCGGCGGGCCTGCCCGTGCGCGACGTGCTGGATGGCGACTGGAGCGCCGAGTCCGGCCACCGCGCCGGGGTGGCGCTGCTCAAGGACGGGCTGCCCGAAGCAGTGGTTTCCGCGAACGACCAGATGGCCCTGGGTTTGATGTCTGCGCTGCACGACGCGGGAGTGTCCGTGCCCGAGCAGGTCTCCGTGGTGGGCCACGACGACAGCCCCGGTGCCTCCTACTTCCTCCCGCCGCTCACCAGCGTCCGCCAGCCCTTCGAGAAGCTCGGCGAGGCCTGCGTGGAGGGGCTCATCGGGTTGATCACCGACGTCCCGATCCAGCCGGTTCGGATCACGCCGGAGCTGAAGGTGCGCAAGTCGACGGAGCACTGGGACATGACAGGAAAACCACGACTCGCTTACTCGAAAACCACGTAGATGCGGAGCCACCGGGCAGTGGATAATGTAGACACCGAGACGGCAACGAAGCCGATCCATGAGATTTTGAGGGATATGAGGTCTCAAAATGAGCACTGACAAGAACGCTTCCCCACGCGCCATCGATCCCATCCCTTTCACGGAGGATGAATACGAGAAGACGGAGAACCTTCAAGGATTCCTAGCCACAGTGAAAGCGGGAAACCCTAGAAGAATTTCCGTTGCCGATCTCCTTCGTCTCGTCAATTACACGTACAAGACCCCCTACGCCACGCAATTCATCGAGAGTAAGATCAACGAACGTAAGTTCGAGTGTAGACCAGAACTTTCAGAGGCCGACAGATACGGAAGCGTTGTCATCTCTGACCCGCGAGACAGCACCATCCGCTGGGACGAACCCCACGGAATCCCTGTCTCCTCCTTGGCCACCACTGATGGCGAGCTGACCTCGCTAGGCAAGGGGGACTCAGTAGGCAAGGCTCGCGCACTCATGGTGATGCACCGCTTCTCACAGATCCCCGTGTTGTCCAACGATCATCGGGAGCTCCACGGAACGGTAACCTGGGAGACTTTGGCCCGACACCCACACGCGAAGAATGTCTCGCAGGCCATGCTCCCCGACGGGTACGTAGCCGCATCTTCCGATGACCTTGTCGACCTAGTCCCGGTGATCATCCAGCGAGAGTTTATCTACGTGCGCGCATCAGATCGCCGAATCGTAAGCATCATCACTGCTAGCGACCTTGCAGCGGCATTCGAAGAACGGACTGGCCCCTTCATGAAGCTCCGCGAGATCGAAAATCGCCTCAGAGCACTTCTCGATCAAATCGATATACCAAGCCTCGAACGCCACCGCAATAGCGTCGCAGTGAGCAGTGAGTTCCATGGCGCGGCCAGCATGACATTCCAAGAGTACGTCAACGCACTAGGCGACGAGAAGATCTGGTCAGTGCTCGAGTTTCCTATGGATCGAAAGACATGCACTGAGATCCTAAACCAAACCGGACAAGCCAGGAATGACATCGCACACTTCCGTCCATTAACACCAAGCTCTCAACACCCGATCGACTTGAGCCTCAACCTCCTTCGAAGTCTGATGGAATAGCTGCCTTACCCATAGGAACCACCAATCCTCACAGCAGAACCCTAGGAAAACCATGGCCGTCGCACTGCAACCGATCAAAGCCGCCGAAATCAGTCTCGGCAAGCTCTTCACAGACGACTTCGACTTCGTCATCCCGGAGTACCAACGACCGTACGCGTGGGGAACGGAGGAGACGTTGCAACTGCTGTCAGATCTCCAGAGCGCCCTGGATCGAGACACCCAAGAGCCCTATTTTCTTGGTTCCGTCGTCCTCATCAAGGAAGCAACCTCCCCTCGTTCAGAGGTCATCGTCGGTCAGCAGCGGCTCACCACCTTGACCATCTTGCTGGCCGTGCTACGCGATCTCGTCGTTGACGACGAGCTCCAGAGGGCCATCCACAAGCTCCTCGAAGAGCCCGCGGTCCTATTCGAAGACAAGGACGCTGCCCCTAGGTTGACCCTTCGCCCGCGGGACTCGGCCTTCTTCCGAGAACACATCCAAACCAAGGGCGCAACCACCAAACTGGTCACAGTCAGTGACAACCTCACGACCACAGACTCGCAGCGCGCCATCAGGGACAATGCGGCGGCTCTGCGCAAGGAACTCTTGGAGTGGGGACAACCAGAACTGCTTCAGCTCTACAAGATGCTGGGCAAGCGGACCTTCGTGGTCACAGTGAGCACCCCAGACCTCAACAGTGCGTACCGAATCTTCAGCGTGATGAATGCTCGTGGCCTTCCGCTCTCGCCTCCCGACATCTTCAAGTCCCAGGTGATCGGGGCGATCCCAGAGCATGACCGCGATCACTACGCCAACGCTTGGGAACAGCTGGAACAGGAGCTTGGCCGTCGCGAATTCGGTGAGCTGTTCCTCTACATTCGCGCGATCACCTCTCAGACTCGCGCTGTGCGTGGCCTCCTCCAAGAGTTCCGCGAACAGGTACTGGACGTCTACCTGCCTTCGAACGGCAAGGGTTTCATCCGTGAGGTCCTCGAGCCCTACGCGCGGGCAGACAACAGGCTCTTGTCACAGGATTTCCAAGGCGCCGGCGCATGGCCAAGCGTGAATTCATGGCTCAAGCGACTGAGCCAGCTAGACAATGACGACTGGCGGCCTGTCGCCCTGTGGGCTCTCCGCCACCACGGCGACGACGCCGAATACTTGTCCCAGTTCATGTGCCAGCTCGAGCGTCTGGCGGCGAGTATGCTGCTCCGTCGCGTCTACGCCACGCCCCGCGTGCAGCGATACATGGAGTTGCTCAAGCAACTGGTGGATGGGCAAGGTCTCACCAGCCCAGCCTTCGAGCTGAGCAGCAGCGAGAGGCGGGAGACACTTGCACGTCTGGGCGACGAGATCTACACAGTTCGGCGAGTAAGGAAGTACATCCTCCTTCGTCTGGATTCGATGCTGGCCAGCGATGCAGGTGCAACCTACGACCACAGCATCATCACCGTGGAGCATGTCCTGCCACAGAACCCGGATGAGAGCAGTCAGTGGCTCCAAGACTTCTCTGAGGAGGAGTGGCTGCACTGGCGGCATCGCTTGGGCAACTTGCTGCTGCTCAACCGGCGCAAGAACTCCCAAGCCCAGAACTACGACTTCGATCGCAAGAAGAGTGCCTACTTCTCTTCACGAGCTGGGGTTTCGTCCTTTGCCCTTACGACGCAGGTCCTCAAGGAGCCCCAATGGACTCCCGAGGTCATCGAACGGCGGCACCGAGAGCTCTTGGGCCTGCTCACACGTGAATGGAACCTAGCGACGGATTTCCCCTCCTAAGGCCCACCATCTCCAGCCGTGGTGACTGACCCCAAGAATTACTCCAATTGGCTGAAGCAGAACCACAGCGAGGGCTCCACAGGCAATCCGCGGAGCCCTCACTGGCGCAGCGTCACGCAGCGGTGGGTCCCTTGGCGTCAGGGGCAGACAGCGCCGGCTGGCTGGCCTTCAACTCGTCAAACTTGGCCTTCATGGTCGGGTTCTTCCGGGTGAGCTTCTTGACGGTCACGTCCTGGGCCTTGTCATTGGCCAGGCGCAGGTTCCGGTCGGCGCCCAGCAGGGCTTCCTTGGTCTTCTGCAGGTGGTCGATGGACTTGTCG
>NZ_JBHWOO010000048.1:0-16153 GCF_043424415.1 Luteococcus sp.
CAGGAGATGAGGCGAGGGCGCACGTCCAGCTCCGGATAGCGCAGCGGGAGTGCTGCGTAGGCGGCCGAGTGCAGCCGCCCCATCCAGCCAAGGGAGACGACGCCGATGCCGAGATCGCGGGTCATGGGTGATTCCTTTCGATGGGGTGGTTCGTGGGCAGTCGCTGGTCTCAGGCGAGCAGCCAGCAGGAACTGAGGACGGTCAGTGCGATGACGACCGGGTCGAAGATGCGCTTCGGGATGACCTTGGCCAGTCGGAAGCCGAGCAGACCGCTCAGCACCACGACGGGTGCGAGGACGAGGTCCACGCGGAGGGTGTTCGGGTTGATCACACCGACGCCGATGGAGACGGGCAGCTTGACCACGTTGACGAGGAAGAAGAACCAGGCGGTGGTGCCGAGGAAGCGGGCCACGTCGAAGCCTGCCTGCATGAAGTACATGCTGGTGACGGGCCCACCGGCATTGGCCACCATCGTGGTGAAGCCGGCCAGGGAGCCGTAGGCGCCTCGCTTGATCGGGGAGGTCTCGTCCTCGGGGCGGTGGGTCGTCACCGCACCGCGCTTGCGGTACATGTCGGCAAGCGTGAGGGTGATCATCACCAGCAGGACGATGCCGATCAGTCGCTTGGTGGCCAGGTCGGAGGCGAGGTGCAGGTACAAGCCGCCCAGACCGACGCCCACCAGGACCGTGGGGACCAGGCGGCGCAGGGTGGCGAAGTCCGCATCGCGACGGTACAGGCCAATGGCCATGATGTCCCCGACGAGCAGGAGCAGTAGCAGGGTGCCCGTCGATTCCTTGGCGGGCATGATGCCGGCCATCAGGGCTGCGGCAAGCACGGCGAGCCCCGGCAGGGCGGTCTTGGCGAGGCCGACGAGGATGGCGACGATCACCAGTAGCACCCAACAGGTGGCAGTGAAGGTCATGGCGTCCTCAGGGCGTCGTGGTCGGGGCCGTCAGGGATGGCCCCGACCACGTGGTTCTCAGGCGTCGAGCCGGACGGGGTGTCCTTCGTGGGCAGAGGTGGTCGCGGCATCGGCGATGCGCAGCGCCTCGATGGCATCCTTCAACCCGGGCTCGGGCGTCCTGCCTGTGGTGACTGCCTCGATGAAGGCGCCCAGTTCGTTGGTGTAGGCGGTCTCGTAGCGGTCCAGGAAGAAGTCCAGGTAGGGGGCTTCGGCATTGGTGCTCTCGGCGGTGTTCAGGCGCACGGTGTGCGGGCGGACGTTCTCTGCGAACATGGCGCCCTGCGAGCCGGCGGCTTCCAGACGCTGGTCGTAGCCCGAGGCGCAGCGCCGGTTGTTGATGATGGTGGCCACCTTGCCGTCGGCGGCGGTCAGCACGACGACGGCGGCGTCGAAGTCACCTTCGGCCTTGATCTCGGGGACGAAGTTCTGGCCCGAGGCATTGACCTCGACGATGTCGCCCAGGAAGTGGCGGGCCATGTCGAAGTCGTGGATGGTCATGTCACGGAAGATGCCGCCGGAGACCTTGATGTAACTGGCCGGCGGGGCGGCAGGATCACGACTGATGATGGTCAATTGCTCCAGTTCGCCGATACGGCCTTCCTCGACGCCCTGTTTGACGGCTGCGAAGGACGGGTCGAAGCGGCGGTTGAAACCGAACATCACTGGAGTGGTGATCTGGTCCAGCTCGTCCCGCACGGCTTCCACCTGGCTGATCTCCTGTGCCACGGGCTTCTCGCAGAGCACGGCCTTGCCGGCCTTGGCAGCGGCGATCAGCTGCGGCAGGTGCAGGTGGGTGGGCGAGCCGATGATGACCGCGTCGATGTCGGGATCGGCGAAGACCTCTTCGGCCTCTTTGCAGGATCGGGCCCCGTACTGGGCGGCGAGCTTCTCGGCGACATCGCCGATGGGATCACAGACGACGGCGAGCTGGGCCTGTGGGTGGTTGGCGACGGAACGGGCGTGGACATGCCCGATCCGGCCGGCTCCGATGACGGCGATGCGCAACATTGCGACTTCCTTCGGGTTGATGGTGGTGAGGATCTTGGAACTAGGACACGGCAGGGGACGCTGCCCACTGGGGGTGAGTTCCCTGCCGTGTCATCGACGGGTCACGGGGCGGGCATGATCACATTGCGCACCAGGACATCGAGGTCGTTGTCGGCTTCCATGAAGCCGCGCAGGGTGCGCACGGTGGCTCCGAAGGTGTCGAACTCCTCCACCGTCATGCCATCGGGCTCGTAGGCGCGGACGAATTCGGGCATCCTGAGGAGTTGGGCCATGACCTTTTCGTCGACCGGCTCGTCGATCTTGCTGACCGGCTTGTAGTCCGAGGCATTGATCCGCTGCTGCCACTTGAAGGGCGGGGAGACGACGAGGTCGCCGCCCTGGACCTCGGACCACTGCAGGACATTGCGGAAGGCAGCCACCAGGACACGAGCCCGCAGACCACGCTTCTGGAACTCCTGGTAGGCGCGCTTGACGCAGGCCACGCCAGCCCACTCGAAGACGCCGGGATCGATGAAGAGCTGGTCGCGCTCGGCGACGATCTTCAGCCAGTCATCGAGTCGGCCGGCCATCAGGGTCACGACGGGCCCCATGGCGGAGACGTCCTTGCCCTCGGCCTCGCGACGCTTGAGGCCGCGCTCGATCGCCTCACCGGTGGCGACGACCTGGGGGACGGAAAAGCTCACCGTGACATTGACCGAGACGCCACGGTAGGTGGCCTCCTCGATGGCCTTGACGCCGACCGAGGTCGCGGGGATCTTCACGATGATGTTCGGGGCGAGGTTGCTGAACTCCTCGGCCTGGTCGGCCAGGCCCTTCCAGCTCCGGGCCAGGCGCGGGTCGGTCTGCATCGACAGACGCCCATTGATGCCCTTGTATTCGTCGAAGATGGGCTCGAGCATCTTGGCTGCCTCGACCGACATCTCGCGCACGATGGTCCAGCCGATCTCGGACTCGCTGGCGTCGGGCATCTCGGTGGTCAGCTCCTTGATTCGGGGCAGCCACTTGTCCTTCTTCATGTTGATGCAGGTGTAGGCGATCGACGGGTTGCACGTGGCGCCGACGGCGCCGAAAGCGATCGACTGACGCAGTTCATCGGGATCCGCCGAGTCATTCCACAGGGCGGTGGGGAACTGGCGGACTGCATCGAGAAGCGGTCCTGGGGTGTGGTCGATGGCCATGGTGGCTCCTCCTGAGTCAGGGCGGTCAGCTCACTCTCCGCGTCATCGATGATGCGGTGGGTGACCGGTCCCCTCCATTACAATCCTTCTCGCCCGTCAAGTCAACATATTGTCAGGACAAATCTGGTGTGATTGGTCACTTGCCCGTCAAGAAGTGAAGACGGTCGAGTCGAAGCTGTACTGGTCGGCCCGGTAGACGTGGTCCCCGTACTCGATGATCCGCCCTGTCGGGTCCGCGGTTGTGCGCCGCATGGTCAGCAGGGCAGCGCCCCGCTTGACCTCCAGCAGACGTGCCTCTTCCGTGCTGGCATTCCGCGCTCCGATCGACTGTCTGGCCGAGTGCAGGTCAACGTTGCGGGCGCGCAAGGCCTCGTAGAGTCCGCCCGTCTCCAGTTCGTGGTGGCTCGGGGCGAGGCTGCGCGGAACCAGGTTCCGCATCACTGCGATGGGATGCCCGTCGGCCAGGCGGAGCCTCCTGATGTCGGTGATCTCGCGATCCTGGACGTCCAGGCCGAGGCTCTCGGCCTCGTCCTCGTTGGCGGTGCGTTCCGTGTAGTCAAGGAGTTGCGTGGAAGCGTCGTGGCCACCTTGGGTGAGGTCGCCGTAGAGGCTGGTCAGCTCCATCGGACGATGGATCAGTGTGGGTGCCACCTGGGTGCCCACGCCGCGCTGGCGCACGACCAGGCCCTGTTCCACCAGTCGCTGCAGGGCCTGGCGCGCCGTGGGGCGGGAGACCTTGAGGCGCTTGGCCATCGAAAGCTCGTCCTCGATGCGGGTGCCAGGGGGGAGCTCGCGGGAATTGATGGCTGCGGCGATCGGCTCCGCGATCTGGAAGTACAGCGGGATGGGGCTGTTGCGATCCAGTGTGATCTCGGGGGTGTAGCTGTCGCCGTTCATGGTGCTTCTCTCGCTCGGTGTCCTTGGGTGCAGGATACTGATGTTGTCAGGTCCTTGTGACATGCCGTGCCGTTCCTCATTTGCCTGAAATTGTCAGGACAATCTATTGACACTGCAGCGCGTACGGGGCACGCTGGACGCAGGTCCGGTTCATTGGGGAACCGGGTGGCGCTGGGAGGGGCGGGCAATGTCACTGGTCGAACGGGTCGTCGAGGCTCGGGCGCAGGACCCCCGAAGCATTGCGAGAGCCTTGGCAAGCCGCCCCCGCGGTTCCATGCCCCCTGCGGACCAGAAGCTCATGATCATTGCCTGTGACCATCCGGCGAGGGGTGCGCTGACCGCTGGCCGGGACGAGATGGCCATGGCGGACCGGGAGGAACTGCTCGGACGCTGCATCGAGGCGCTCTCCCGCCCGGGGGTGCACGGCTTCCTGGGAACTGCGGACATGGTCGAGGATCTGGCGCTGTTGGGTGCGCTGGACGGCAAGCTCGTCTACGGCTCGATGAACCGCGGCGGCCTGCTGGGTGCCAGCTTCGAGATGGACGACCGTTTCACCGGCTATGACGCCCGGGGCATCACCGACAGCGGTCTCGACGGCGGGAAGATGTTGATGCGGATCAACTATTCCGACCCCGCCACGGTCGCCACCATCGAGGCCTGTGCGCGAGCCGTCGACGAGCTCGGCGATGCCCAGCGGATGGCGATGGTGGAGCCCTTCGTGTCCGTGTGGGAATCCGGACGCATCGCCAATGACCTGACCCCGGACAGTGTCATCAGGTCCATTGCCATTGCTGCCGGGCTGGGGCGTACCTCGGCCTGGACCTGGCTCAAGCTTCCCGCCGTCGCCGAGATGGAGCGAGTGATGGCGGCGACGACCCTGCCTTCCCTGATCCTGGGTGGCGAGGTCAAGAAGGACAGCGACCAGACCCTTGCCCTGTGGCAGGAGGCGCTTGCCATCCCCACGGTGCGCGGCCTGGTTGTTGGAAGGTCCCTGTTGTTCCCGCCGTCCGCAGATGTGGCGGCGGCCGTTGACGAGGCGGTAGGTCTGCTGTGAACACCAATCCCGACATCTACATCCCCGCTGGGGAGAGTGGCCACGACCAGTTCGAGGCCGACGTGACACCCGAGCGGGCCGGCTGGGCCTGGTCCGGACTCAAGGTCATCAAGCTCGAAGCCGGAGTCAGCCAGGAGCTGCAGACCGGTGACGACGAAGTCCTTGTGCTGCCCCTGCAGGGCGGCTGCACCGTCGAGGTCGACGGGGAGGTCCACGAGCTGGCCGGGCGTGAGGGCGTCTTCAAGGGCGTCACCGACTTCGTCTACGTGCCGCGCAACAAGAGCCTGATCATCACTTCCGCAGCGGGCGGGCGCTTCGCCATTCCCACGTCGAAGGCCACCAGCGACCTTCCCGTCGCCCGCTACGGGAAGGACCAGGTCCGCACGGACCTGCGCGGTGCCGGTGACTGCTCCCGTCAGGTCAACAACTACTGCCTCAACAACGGCGTGCCCACCAGCCACCTGCTGGTCTGTGAGGTGCTCACCCCCGGTGGCAACTGGTCCAGCTACCCCGCCCACAAGCACGAGGAGTTCAGCGAGGTCGAGCGCGAGCTCGAGGAGGTCTACTACTTCGAGGTGGCGGCGGGTCCCGACGGCCCCGGCTTCGCCCTGCACCGCACCTATGGCACCCCGGAGCGCCCCATCGACCTGCTGGCCGAGGTGCACGACCGGGACATCGCCCTGGTCCCGCACGGTTGGCACGGGCCCTGTGTCGCCGCGCCCGGATATGACCTCTACTACCTCAACGTGATGGCCGGCCCCGCCGAGGACCAGGTCTGGTTGGCGATCGACGATCCCCAGCACCACTGGATCCGCAGCACCTGGGACGAGCAGGACATCGATCCCCGGCTCCCCTTCACGAACTGACACCTAGGAGAATCCGTGAGCAACGACGCTTACCGTGGCACGGTCGACCTGACGGTTGCCCAAGCCACCATCCGCTTCCTGTCCAACCAGTACTCCGAGCGTGACGGCGTCGAGCACCGACTCATCCCTGGAGCCTTTGGCATCTTCGGCCACGGGAACGTCGCCGGCATCGGACAGGCCCTGCTGCAGAACGAGATCGATCCTGGCGAGGGCGAGAACCCGATGCCGTACATCATGCCCCGCAACGAGCAGGGACAGGTGCACGCGGCGGCGGCCTTCGCCAAGACCACCAACCGGATGCAGACCTACATGTGCACCGCGTCCATCGGGCCCGGCTCGCTGAACATGGTCACCGGTGCGGCCCTGGCCACCACCAACCGGGTGCCGGTGCTGCTCTTCCCCTCCGACCAGTTCGCGACGCGTATTCCGGACCCGGTGCTGCAGCAGCTGGAGGACCCCACCAACCTCAACATCTCGGTCAACGACTGCTTCGCGCCGGTCTCCCGCTTCTTCGACAGGATCAACCGCCCCGAGCAGCTGATCCCGTCGTTGCTCAACGCGATGCGCGTGCTCACCGATCCCGCCGAGACCGGCGCGGTGACCATCGCCATGCCGCAGGATGTCCAGGCCGAGAAGTGGACCTGGCCCGTCGAGCTCTTCGACAAGCGGGTGTGGCACGTGCGTCGCCCGCCGGCCGAGCCGGCTGCACTGGCCCGTGCGGTGGAGCTGATCAAGGCCGCCAAGCGTCCGATGGTCATCGCCGGCGGTGGCGTCATCTACTCCGAGGCCACCGATGAGTTGCGCACCTTCGCCAGCCGCACCGGCATCCCGGTCGCGGACACCCAGGCGGGCAAGGGGGCCATCAACTTCGACCACGAGTGCTCGATCGGTGGCGTCGGTTCCACCGGTGGCGACTCCGGCAACCACATCGCCGACGAGGCCGACCTGGTGATCGGTATCGGCACCCGCTACTCGGACTTCACCACGGCCTCCAAGACCCAGTTCAAGAATCCCGACGTGAAGTTCGTCAACATCAACGTCGCCAGCTTCGACGCCGCCAAGCAGTCGGCCGAGATGGTGGTGGCCGATGCCCGGGAGGCCCTGACCGCCCTCACCGAACTGCTCGACGGATATCGCGTCGAGGAGGCCTACAGCCAGCGGATCGCCCAGGAGAAGAAGGCCTGGGAGGAGCAGGTGCAGGCCTGCTATCACCGTGGCCACGGCCCGCTCCCGGCGCAGACCGAGGTCTTCGGCGCCCTGAACGAGCTGATGGGTGACGAGGACGTCGTGATCAACGCCGCCGGCTCGATGCCCGGTGACCTCCAGGCCCTGTGGCAGGCGCGGACCCCGGTGCAGTACCACGTGGAGTATGCCTTCAGCTGCATGGGATACGAGGTGCCCGCCGCGCTGGGCGTGAAGCTGGCCCGGCCGCAGTCCGAGGTGGTCGCCATCGTCGGCGACGGCACCTACCAGATGCTCCCGATGGAACTGGCCACCGTCGTGCAGGAGAACATCAAGGTCATCTACGTCCTGCTGCAGAACCACGGCTTCGCCTCCATCGGCGCGCTCTCGGAGTCCCGCGGCTCGCAGCGCTTCGGCACCAAGTACCGCCAGCGTGGCGACGGCAGCCACCTGGCCGATGAGGAACTGGTCAAGGGCGTCGACATCGCCGCCAATGCCGCCTCGTGGGGCCTGGACGTCCTGAAGGTGAACGGGATCGAGGAGTTCCGGGCCGCCTACCAGAAGGCCCACGAGTCCGATCGCCCCACGATGATCCACATCGAGACGGACCTGACGGGTCCCAACCCTCCCGGCTCCAGCTGGTGGGACGTCCCCGTCTCCGGCGTCTCCCGTCTGGCGAGCACCCAGAAGGCCTACGAGGAGTACGTCGAGGCCCGCAAGCCGCAGCGCCACCACCTGTGACAACACGGAGTGGCAGGCCACCAGCCAGTCCCTCCCCGAGAAGCACCGCAGCACCTGAAACGGCCACACCGCAGTGGCTCTTACCGTGAGGACAGAACAATGCAGTTCGACAACAAGGGCAAGTCCGTCAACACCACCAACCCGCGCTACTCCAAGCTCACCATCGGCGTCTGCCCCGACCAGTGGGGAGTCTGGTTCCCCAGTGATCCCAAGCAGATCAACCCCGACGTCGCGATGACCGAGATGGCCGAGGCCGGCTTCGAGATCCTCGAGACCGGCCCCTGGGGCTACTTCCCGAAGGATCCCAAGGAACTGCAGCGTTGGGTGGACGAGCGCGGCATGCGGGTCGTCGCCGGCACCGGTTGGGGCATCCTGCACAAGCAGGAGGCCTGGGCCGAGACCGAGAAGACCTTCCGTGACATCGCCGAGACCCACGCCGCCGTCGGTGCCGAGTACATCGTGCACCTGCCCCCGCTCTACCGCGACGACAAGACCTGGGAATTCACCGACGACCGTGTCCTGTCGCCGGAGGCCTGGCAGCTCTACGTCGACAATGCCAACAAGCTCGGCCGCATCATGAAGCAGGACTACGGCCTGACCATGGTGCTGCACCCCCACGGTGACTCGCACATCGAGACCCCGGAGGAGATCGACCGCATCTTCCAGGCGACCGACCCGGAGTACGTCTCCTTCTGCCTGGACACCGGCCACATCGTCTACGGCGGTGGCGACCCCGTCGAGCTGTGCCAGAAGTACCCCGAGCGGATCGGCTATGTGCACATCAAGGCCTTCGACGAGGCGCTGGTCAAGGAGGCCCACGAGAAGGACTGGCCCTTCGGTGAGGCCGTCGCCAAGGGCGCCTCGGTCTGCCCGCCCGCCGGCCTGCCCCCGATGGACACCCTGATCGAGGCCCTGGCCGACCTCGACAAGGAGCTCTACGTGATCTGCGAGCAGGACATGTACCCCTGCGCTCCCGACTTCCCCAAGGGCAATGCCATCAACATGCGCAAGTACCTGGCCTCGCTGGGTCTCGGACTGGCCTGATCCTCCTCGACGACGAACCACAGAAAGCTGAACTGACATGACTGTCCGAATTGGTCTCATCGGCGCTGGCGGCATGGGCCGTGCTCACGTCGAGCGCATCACCCATGAACTGGCCGGCGCCGAGGTGGTCGCCATTGCCGACATCAACCTGGAGGCGGCCAAGGCCGTGGCCGAGCCGCTGGGTGCGAAGGCCTATGCCGACGGCAGGGAGCTCATCGCAGACCCCGACGTGGACGCCATCCTGGTGGCCACCTTCGGCAAGGTGCACGAGGAATCCCTGATCCCCGCCATCGAGGCCGGCAAGTACATCCTGTGCGAGAAGCCGCTCTCGACCACGGCTGAGAGCTGCGAGCGCATCATGGCCGCCGAGCAGAAGGCCGGCAAGAAGCTGGTCACCGTCGGCTTCATGCGTCGCTTCGACCAGGGCTACCGCGAGATGAAGGAACTGCTGGAGGCCGGAGACCTGGGCTACGCCACCCTGGTCCACAACCGGCACCGCAACCCCAGCGTTCCCGAGGGCTATGTCTCGCGCATGGCCATCGACGACACCGCCATCCACGAGATCGACACCATGCGCTGGCTGCTGGGCGAGGAGATCGTCGAGGCACGAGTGGACCGTCCCCGATTCACCTCCAAGCGCTTCGAACACCTCAACGACCCGATCGTCGTGGTGATGAAGACCGAGTCCGGCGTCCTGATCGACGATGAGGTGAACGTCAACATCCAGTTCGGCTACTCCATTGAGTGCGAGCTGGTGATGGAGGCTGGCACCGCTCGCCTGGGTGACCAGGAGAAGATCCACGTGCGTGACGGCCACGGCGATCGCAACAAGATCTGCAGTTCTCACATCGATCGCTTCCACAGCGCCTTCAACCAGGAGGTCCAGGAGTGGATCCGTGCGGTGGCCAAGGATGAGCACACCGGCGCCGACGCATGGGATGGCTATGCGGCCGCAGTCGTGGTCGATGCCGCGGTGGCCTCACTCGAGGATCCCGAGGGCAAGCCCGTCAAGGTCGAGATGATCGAGAAGCCCGGGCTCTACGCCTGACCCTGTGCCGGGTGGCGGCCGGCACCCTTCCCCGGCCGCCACCCTCCCTCAGCCCCAGCCCTTCCAGAAAGGAAGTGTCATGGTCGACATCGCCCTTGACCCGAACATGTACTACATGACCATGTCGGTGCCCGACACCCTGCGCAAGGCAGCCGATCTGGGTTTCCGGTACGTGGAGCTCTCGCCCCAGGCGGACTTCCACTTCTGGCACCACTACCCGAAGGCCGACGACGACTTCGTTGCCGAGCTGAACAAGGCCCAACAGGAGACCGGGGTGAGGGTTCGCACGCTCAACCCCGTCTTCAACTGGTCATCCACCGATGAGACGGAGCGCCAAGCGCAGGTCCGCAACTGGCGGCGCCTGCTCGAGCTGGCCGATCAGCTTGACGTGCGTGAGATCACCAGCGAGTTCTCCGGCAATCCCAACACCCCGCGTGAGTGCGAGGCACAGTGGTACCGCTCCATGGAGGAGCTTGTCCCGGACTTCGAGAAGTATGGCATTCGCCTCAACATGGAGGCCCACCCCTATGACTTCGTCGAGCTCCATGACGATGCGTACCGCCTGGTCCGGGGCGTCAACAAGGAGTGGATCGGCTACGAGTTCTGCTGTCCGCACGCCTTCCATCTGTCCGATGGCAAGGGTGACGTCGAGCGCATGATTCGAGACAGTGCCCCCAAGCTTCGCGAGGTGCACATGGCGGACGCCTTCAACCACCGGGCCAATGACGGCAACCGCTACATCATCAATCCCCCGGGAGTCGACGCCCGGATCCACCAGCACAACGAGATCGGCCTGGGTGAGGTGCCCTGGGACGAGGTCTTCGCCACGCTGCGTGACATCAAGTTCGACGGCGTCATCTCGGTCTGTGTCTTCGGCTGGCATGAGAAGGCCGACGAAGTGAACCGCCGCATGCTCGAGCGCATCACCAAGGAGCTCGTTGCCTGAGGTGGATGGTTCCCCCGTCTCATGACCGCGGGTCCCGGGGGATGTAGACCATCCCACGGGACCCGCGGTCATGAACCCGCGTCCGGGAGCGCCCGGAGGCAAACCAAGATTGGGAGACCTGCCATGTCCATCACCATTCCCGAAACCATGCGCGCAGCCGTGCTGCGCGAGCCCGGCAAGGGTCTGCACGTCGAGACCCTGCGCACCCCCCGTCCCAAGGCCGATGAGGTCCTGATCAAGGTCGACGCCTGTGGCATGTGCCACTCGGACCTGCACGTGATCGGCGGGGCCATCGCCTTCCCGATGCCCGCCGTGCTGGGTCACGAGGTGGCCGGCACCATCGTCGAACTCGGTCAAGGCACGGAGCACACTGGCCTGGCCGTCGGGCAGCGTGTTGCTGGTGCCTTCCTGATGCCCTGCGGCCGGTGCCCGGCCTGCGCCACTGGCCACGACGAGCTCTGCGGCCCCTTCTTCGACCTGAACCGGCTGAAGGGCGTGCTCTACGACGGCACCACCCGGCTGGCCACGCCCGACGGCGACCCGGTCTACATGTACTCGATGGGTGGGCTGGCCGAGTACGCCGTGATCCCCGCCACCTCCGTCGCGCCGGTTCCCGACGAGATCGACACCGTCCCGTCGGCGATCCTGGGATGTGCCGCCATGACCGCCTATGGTGCCGTGCGCCGCTCCGGTCTGCAGTACGGCGAGACGGTGGCCGTCGTGGCCGTCGGCGGGGTGGGCAGCAACATCTGCCAGATTGCCGCGGCGATGGGGGCGAAGCAGGTGATTGCCATCGACGTCAACGACGAGAAGCTGGCGCCCGTGACGGGCTTCGGTGCCACGGCCACGGTGAACTCCGCCACCAGCGATGCCCGCGAGAAGGTGCTCGAGCTGACCGGTGGCAGGGGTGTCGACGTCGCCTTCGAGGCGCTCGGAATCGGCCCCACCTGGAAGACGGCCCTCGACGTGCTCAGCGACGGCGGCCGGATGGTCCCGATCGGTCTCGGTGCCGGTGTGCAGACGGCCGAGGTGGAGATCAACCGCACCGTGCGGCGCAGCCAGTCCATCCTGGGCTCCTATGGTGCGCGCACCCGGGTGGACCTTCCGGCGGTGGTCGACATGGCCGCGCGGGGGGAGATCAACTACAAGGACCTGGTGACCCGCCGCTTCTCC
Organism: Luteococcus sp.; assembly: GCF_043424415.1. NCBI lineage: Bacteria > Bacillati > Actinomycetota > Actinomycetes > Propionibacteriales > Propionibacteriaceae > Luteococcus > Luteococcus sp. The sequence goes on from NZ_JBHWOO010000048.1 coordinate 12,102, forward strand.
CTGGAGCAGGCGGGGGAGGGCTACGACCTGCTGCGTCAGGGCGGGATCGTGGGCCGCGCCGTGGTGGACATGTCCTTGTGATTGGGGGGCCAGTCATCGGGTGGGTCGGACAGGTTCCGGCTCACCCGACGACACGTCAGCGATCGAGAGATCCAAAATGAAATGACGGAATGTTCGGACAAACTATTGACGTTTTGTATGAACTGAGGGTTAATGGGTGGGAGAGAATTAGCTTTGGTGGCCTGATGACTGAGTTCACTGGGCCCTGAACAAGGAGACAAGGATGTCCCACGGAACTCCAGCGGCAACCGCCGCGAAGATTGAACTACCGCCCCTTCAGGCCGGTCCTCACCAGCGCCGCCTGGACACGATCGCCATCGTGGCGACCTTCGGCGGCCTGCTGTTTGGCTACGACACCGGCGTGATCAATGGCGCGCTGGAGCCGATGAAGAAGGACCTGGGCCTCACGGCCACCAGCGAGGGGCTGGTCACCTCTACATTGCTGCTTGGTGCGGCAGTGGGTGCCCTGGTTTCGGGCATCCTGAACGAGAAGCTCGGCCGCAAGAAGACGATGAGCACCATCGCCGTGCTCTTCTTCTTCGGAGCCCTTGGCTGTGTGGTTGCGCCCGGGTTGGGTGTGCTGCTGGTCTCGCGCGTGGTCCTCGGTCTGGCTGTCGGTGCCGCGTCCGCCACCGTTCCGGTCTACCTCGCCGAGCTTGCGCCCACCGAGCGTCGCGGTGCATTGAGTGGTCGAAATGAGTTGGCCATCGTGATTGGCCAGATGCTCGCCTTCGCCATCAACGCGATCATCGCCAGCGTGTGGGGTCATCACGGTTCGGTCTGGCGCTACATGCTCGTCATCTGCATGATTCCTGCGGTGGCGCTCTTCTTCGGAATGATGAAGATGCCCGAATCTCCTCGCTGGCTGCTCAAGCACGGGCGTCACGACGAGGCCCTGGCCGTCCTGATGCAGGTGCGCAATGAGGATCGCGCCCGCGCGGAGATGGCCGAGGTGGAGCGGCTGGCCGAGGAGGAGAAGCTGGCCAACTCCGGTGGCTGGTCTGACATGGGCATCCCGTGGATCCGACGCCTGGTCATCATCGGCTGCTTCCTGGCTGCGGCTCAGCAGATCACCGGTATCAACTCGATCATGTACTACGGCACCCAGCTTCTGCATGAAGCGGGCTTCTCGTCGCAGGCTGCCATCATTGCGAATGTTGCCAATGGCGTGCTGTCGGTCGTCGGCACCGCGCTGTGCCTGTTCGTCGTGATCGACAAGGTGGCTCGTCGCAAGCTGATCATCTTCGGCTTCTGCATGACCACCCTGATCCACGGTCTGATCACGGCTGTCGCCACGTTGATGCCAGCCAGCACTGCCCGTGCCTACCTGGTGCTGTTGCTGTGCGTGAGCTTCGTCTTCTTCATGCAGTGCTGCCTCAATGCTCCGGTCTGGGTCGCCCTGTCCGAGATGTTCCCGCTCCGGGTCCGCGGCTTTGGCATGGGCGTCTCGATTCTGTTCATGTGGGTGGTCAACGCGATCATCACCTTCTCCTTCCCGGTGGTCACGGCAAAGGCCGGCCTCCAGGGTATGTTCGGCATCTTCTTCGTGCTGGGAATTGTCGTGATCGGCGTGCTGTACAAGTTCCTCCCGAACACGAGTGGTCGTTCTCTGGAAGCGCTCGAGGAGCACTTCGCCAGCGGCGGCAAGATCTGATTCTCGGCTCGAATGCGAGAGGCCGGCATCCACGTGCATGGACGCCGGCCTCTTGTTGTCCAGCCGAGACTGTGACTCTGCTCTGGGGTTGGGGGGCTGGTTGTGCGGTTCCGTTGCCCTGGGGTCGGAGGCTCGCAGTGGGGAAGTGCCCGCCCGGATGATGCTGCTTCGTGCTGTCGGTCTCCCGCAGTTCGCGGGACGCGACGGGGATGTTCGTCCGGCTGGCCTGGTCCGGGTCAGTGTCTCCGGCTCAGAAGCACTGACGGAAGGAGGCGAAGACGGCCAGAAAGCTCGCGCCGATCAGCGGCAGCGCGGCGGCTACCAGGACGATCGCGGAGCCGGTCAGCACGGAGGCGATGACCATGGCGCCGCACAGGATGGCCAGAGCGGCGCAGACCAGCAGTGGCTGCAGGACCTCGACGCGAACCGTGGAGTCCTGAAGATCCTCAATGGCAGCGGAGGTGGTGGGGGCGGTGAGCATGGTGGTCATTGTTTCTCCTTCGGTAGGCATGGCCGCAGAAGGAGCCGATGGCCCCAACCGCACGGCCATCGTGGTGTTCGCCAGAACTTTGTCCTGACAAACTCAAGTCTAGGTTGTGTGATGACGGCGCGCAACTTGGAGATTGGATGACCTCAGGCACCCCCCGTTGTGGCGCAAATCACGACATGTTATTGTCAGGACAAACGCACAACACGGAGGTTGCGCGTCGATTCCGGACTCGCACCGCAGCGAGCAGGCCCAGGCGAATGCCGAGCCAGTACATGGAAGGAAGCGGTCACATGAACAAGACCATCGCCCACTGGATTGCTGGCGCGGAGTACGAAGGCTCCCCCACTCGCCGCATCCCCGTCGAGAACCCCGCCACCGGCACGGTGGAGGCCGAACTGCTGGCCGCCAGCCAGGCAGACCTGGACCACGCCGTCGAGGTGGCCACCGCCGCCCAGAAGAAGTGGGCCAGCTACTCCCTCGCCAAGCGCACCGCCGTCATGTTCAAGATGCGCGAACTGGTGCTGGAGCACTCCGACGAGATCGCCAAGAGCATCGTCGCCGAGCACGGCAAGGACTACAACGACGCCATCGGTGAGATCCAGCGAGGCCGCGAGACCCTCGACTTCGCCTGTGGCATCAACAGTGCCCTCAAGGGTGAGCACTCCTTCGACATCTCCACCGGTGTCGACATCCACTCCATCCGCCAGCCCATCGGCGTTGTTGCAGGCATCTGCCCCTTCAACTTCCCCGTCATGGTGCCGATGTGGATGCACCCGGTCGCCATCGCCACGGGCAATGCCTTCATCCTGAAGTCGGCCAGCCCCACCCCCACCGCCTCACTCATCATTGCGAGGCTCTACAAGGAGGCGGGACTGCCCGACGGCGTCTTCAACGTCCTGGGTGGTGACCGTGAGCTGGTCACCGGCATCCTCGAGCACCCGGGCATCGACGGCATCAGCTTCGTCGGTTCCACCCCGGTGGCCCGCATCGTGCAGGAGCGCGCCACTGCGAACGGCAAGCGGGTGCAGGCCCTGGGTGGCGCAAACAACCACGCGATCGTGATGCCTGACTCGGACCTCGACTTTGCCGCCCAGCACATCTCCGCCGCTGCCTTTGGTGCTGCCGGCGAGCGCTGCATGGCCCTGCCCGTGGTCGTCGCGGTCGGTGGCTGTGGGCCGAAGCTGGCCGAGCTGGTCAAGGCGCACGGTGAGAAGATCAAGGTCGGCATGGGCCTCGATGAGGGCGTCCAGATGGGCCCGGTCATCAGCAAGCAGGCCAAGGAGCGCATCATCGGGCTGATCGATGACGTCGAGAAGCGTGGCGCCACCATCGTGCTCGACGGACGCGGCAAGACCGTCGAGGGCTACGAGGACGGCTTCTGGCTGGGACCCACCATCGTCGACGACGTGCCCACCGATGCCCCCTTCTATGCCGAGGAGGTCTTCGGCCCCGCGCTGGCAATCGTGCATGCCGACACCTACGAGCAGGCGATTGGGATCGTCAACAGCTCGCCCTTCGGCAATGGTGCGGCCATCTTCACCAATGACGGTGGCGTCGCGCGTCGATTCACCCTGGACGTGGAGGCCGGAATGGTCGGCGTCAACGTCCCGATCCCCACCCCGGTGGCCTACTACTCCTTCGGTGGATGGAAGGACTCGCTGCTCGGGGACCTGCACATCCACGGTCCCGAGGGCGTGCTCTTCAACACCCGCATGAAGGCGATCACCACGCGCTGGCCCTCGGAGTCGGGCAACTACGCGGCCACGATGTCCTTCAAGCGCGAAGAGTGACCGCGGCACAGCCGACCCGGGCGTGAACGAGGACCGCGGTGGGCACATGACGCCATAC
>NZ_JBHWOO010000049.1:0-3239 GCF_043424415.1 Luteococcus sp.
GCACCGGAGGCCTCCAGCGCGGCGACGCCTTCCCTCTGGGCACGTCGCCGGTCTTCACGGTCTTCCTTGGTGGTCATGGTCATCAGTGTGTCTGCTTCCTTGTCAGGAGCCACCCCTTACACAAACCATCTGACACCCTCGGCCGTTGCGCGAAACCCTAGCCCACGACCAGTTCAAGGACAGGCCAGGACCAGCGCGTCGGTGCGATGCAGGCCGGAGAAACTGTCCGTGGTGGGGCCTAGCGTCGCGGCATGATCCATCACAAGACGCACTACCGGAACGGCCGCGGCCCCCTCACTCATCGGGTGAGATACGACGAGATCCCGGACTTGGTCTACCGAACCATCAGCAGCGATGGGCTGCTGCAACGCGATGTCGAGGCGTGGATGGATCATCTCGCCACGACCGTGTTGTTTCTTCCGGATGTGGAGCTCGACGGTGACGTGCATCTTGCCAAGAATGGTGTGCGGCCGGTGCCCGGCCAAGAAGACCGCTACCAGGTCACCGTCCACTTCCCCACTGCTTGGTGGCCCGAATTCGCTGAGGCTCTGGGTACTCAGATCTACCCACACGGAGACACTCAAAATCATGCCTGCACCTGCCGGGCAGACAAGCCGCATGCTGCATGGATCCTCACCACCACGGTCAACCCCCGTGACGGGAAATCGGTCTCGTTGGATCAGATGCTGGCCGAGCTCCTGACGGCCTGCGACCAGCTCGTCAAGGAGATCATCGCCGTTTACGCCCCCATCGCCGAGCAGCAACGCGAAGACTCCCTGGCGAAGCTGCGGTCCGAGCTCACGCGCCGCGTCGAGGTGGTCCAAACCGTGAACCGTGTCCATGAGCAGCTCGGGATCTCCCTGTCCCCCGCACCCGCCGAGCAGCAGGTGCCGCTGACCCCCAAGGCGTTGGGCGCCGAGGCCTTCCATCGCCGTTCGGCCGCCGGGGAGCCCCTGCCGGCGCTCGTGCGGGAAGCCCGAGAGGGTGTGATCAGCACTATCGCCAGCTTCGCAACCGCCCTCGAGTCCCTGCCCGAGACCGCCGGCCATCTCGCGGAGTTCGGCGAAGAACAGCTGCGCGATGTGTTGCTGTTCGTGCTCAACGCGAACTGGCGCGGCCAAGCCGCAGGCGAGGTGTTCACCAACCGGGGCAAGACCGACATCTCCATCTTCGCCGCCGACCGTCGCCTGTTCACCGCCGAACTGAAGTGGTGGCACGGCGCCAAACAGCTCACCGCAGCCATCGACCAGCTCGCCGGCTACACCATCGCCCGCGACACCGCCGCCTGCCTCATCATGCTCTCCAAGGCCAAGAACTTCACCCAGATGCAGTACACCGCCGAAACCACGATCGCTGCTCACCCGCACATCACCGGCCGGATCCCCACCCCGGACGACAAACCCGCACGCGTCCAGCTGCGATCCTCCGTCGACGAGGGCCGCATGATCGAACTGGTCTTCCTGCCGGTGTGCCTCACACTGCCCACCACCTAACCCACGAACCACCACCCCGGCCAGAACAGCACACGGGGAAGGCCGACGCACCGATGTCGCCGTGCTCTGATGACTAGACGGTATGGGTGACCCCGATCGGGGGTGAGGCTCTGGCAGGCCGGGGCCTCGCCGCGCAACGATTCGTGGGTTGCCGGACAGGGGCGTCCTGTCTGGCCTTTCCGACATACGTGGGAGGCCCCGGTTGTTTACCGAGCGTACGAGTGTTGGTCTGGACGTGCATGCCCGCAGCGTCGTGGCGCATGCCATGGACGTCCAGACCGGTGAGATCTTCAAAGCCCGACTTTGCCCCGACCCTGTCGAGGTCGCCAGCTGGATCAAGGCCCTGCCCGGACCGTCAGCAGCCATCTACGAAGCCGGCCCGACCGGCTACGGCCTGGCCAGAACCCTGCTGTCACAGGACATCCGAACCGTGGTGGCGGCCCCGTCGAAGCTCCAGCGACCGTCGGGGGCCCGGGTGAAGACCGACGCGATCGACGCCGAACACCTCTCAACGTTGTTGCGGCTGGACGCTTTCACCGCGGTCACCGTTCCTGACGAGCTCACCGAAGCAGCCCGCGACCTCGTGAGGGCTCGGGAGGACAGTCGATCTGACCTGATGCGCGCCAGGCACCGGCTCTCGAAGCTGCTGTTGCGCCATGGGATCGTCTACTCCGGCGGGCAGGCCTGGGTCCGCGCCCACGATGCTTGGCTCAAGCGGCAGCGCTTCGACTCACCCCTGGTCCAGGCCGCGTTCGACGAGGCATACGACAGTGTGATCACGATCACGGCCCGCCGTGATCGTCTCGACCAACGCATTGAAGCCATGGCCGAGAACAGCCAATACACGCCCGTGGTCCGCAGACTCGGCTGCCTGCGGGGCATCTCCACGTTGACCGGCTTCGGCTTGGCGGTGGAGATTGGCGACTGGACTAGGTTCACCGGCAACTCGATCGGCTCATTCGTCGGACTCATCCCGTCGGAGAACTCATCCGGCCAGTCCCGCTCACAGGGCCCGATCACGAAGACCGGCAACAGCCACGCCCGCCGGCTGTTGGTCGAGGCCGCCTGGCACCACCAGCACCGCTACGTCCCCGGCAAGACCATCCGCGACCGCTGGGACCTCGCCAGCCCCGCCGCCCGGGCCCGCGGAGACCTGGGCAACCGGCGCCTCAACCATCGCTGGAACCAGTTCAAGAAGCGCAAGAAGCGCCCCATCGTGGCTAACGCCGCGATCGCCCGCGAACTCGCGGGCTGGTGCTGGTCGCTCGCCGTCCTCGAGGAGTAGTCCTTCGAGGCTCACAAACTTGACCTGAAGACCGGCCGGCGAGGGGTGACGCAGCGACCGGAACGACCCGCGATACAGCTATGAGCAGCCGTCCTGGCGGGCGGTGACGCTCGACTCTAGACAGGCGTGACGTTCCGAGCCGAAAGCACCGTCCTGCGGTAACCAACCCGCGAATATCAGACTGACATCGCCGTCGACAGACACGCGAACCCCCTCGTCAACGCCACTTCGGGTCAACAGAGGGACAGGCGCCACCAAGCATCCAGCCTGGTGGCGCCTCGTCCTGCCCTCTTGACAAAACCCACACCCATATCAGCTGGACTGACCGGAGATGACGATTGAATTCGGTCTGCCTGTGGAAGCTGGGGCCCGCAATAGCTGTTCGCGCCCTGTCACGGCGTTACTCGTGGGGTTGCGGATGTCTCTATTCTTGGCCGCTCGGCCAAGACGCCGAAAGAATC
>NZ_JBHWOO010000050.1:0-15100 GCF_043424415.1 Luteococcus sp.
CTGGGCATCGCCGCAGCGTGTAGAGCTGGCTACGTCAGTTGCTCTGGTCGCCGACGATGTCGTTGGCCTTGCCCTTGACCTCGTCAACCTTCTGGTCGACCTTGTCCTTGGCCTGCTCGACCTTCTGGCCGGCCTTGCCGTCGAACTCCTGGGCAGCGCCCTCGGTCTGCAGACGCTCGTTGTCGGTGGCATCCCCGGCGGCCTGCTTGGCCTTTCCGGCGATCTGGTCCTTGGCGTTCTCGAGCTTGTCACCGATACCCATGGAATCCTCCTTCTTGCGTCCCTCCAGACGCTCCGGCGTGCGTTTGACTCAACGCTATCCCGCAACCGCCTGCCCAGGAAGGACTTCCGCGGCCGGCGAAATCCGTCACCTGATGCCTCACCGCACCAGGGGTGCCGCAGAACGGGCCAGGCGGCGCTGCTCGCGAAGGCGGCGCAGGCGCCGCACGAGCAGCGGCTGGTGGGCCAGCGCGGCCGGGTGGTCGAGCAGCTGGTTGAGCACCTGGGTGTAGCGCGGCAGGGACATGTCGAAGCGGTCGCGCACCTCCTGCTCACGTTGTGCCTGACCGAGCCGGGAGGCGTCCTGCTCGAAGTCGAGGATGGCCTGCTGCCACTCCTCCAGGGGCTCGTCGGGCAGGGCAATGGGCTGGGACATGGGCTCGATCCTAGGCGCCGCCACCGACAACCGCAGTCAGCGGCGACCAGCAGCCACCATCCTGAGGAAGGACCAAGCAGAGCCCTTGGCAGCTCGGCGCGAAGGACCCCCCACCTGTCAGACTGGGACGCGCAGCATCCCGACCCTCCTCCCACCCGAAGGATCCGCACCCATGCAACCGATGGCTGGAACCATCCAGAACTACGTCTGGGGATCAACCACCGCGATCGCCGAGATCCTGGGTCACGAGCAGACCGGTGAACCCCAGGCCGAGTACTGGCTCGGGGCACATCGCAGCGCTCCGTCGGTCGTCGCCGGACAGCGACTGGACACCTTGGTGGCCGAGCATCCCGAAGTGGTCGGCCAGGCCAGTGTCGAGCGTTTCGGGCCGGTGCTGCCCTACCTGTTGAAGATCCTCGCGGCGAACCAGCCCCTCTCGCTGCAGGCACATCCCTCGCGGGAACAGGCCGAGACCGGTTTCGCCCGGGAGAATGCCGCGGGCGTGGAACTCACCGATCCGACGCGCACCTACAAGGACGACTGGCCCAAGCCGGAGCTGATGCTCGCCCTGACCCCCTTCGACGCCCTGTGCGGCTTCCGCGAGCCGCTGCGCACCGCGGAGCTCTTCGAGCAGCTCGGCATCGCCCAGCTCGACCAGATGGTCGCTCCCCTGCGCCTGCGCCGGGGGGCGGCGGGGCTGGCCGAGGTCTTCCTCGACGCCCTGGGCCGTGACGAGGCGCACCAGGGCCTGGTGGACGAGACTGTCGCCCGCTGCCTGGTGCATGCCAACGAGGAGGGCGAGTTCGGCGACTTCTGCCGCACCGCGGTGATGCTCGACGAGTTCTACCCCGGAGACAGCTCGATCCTTGCCGCCCTGATGATGAACCGCTTCACGATGCAGCCCGGCGACGGCATCTACCTGCCCGCCGGCAACATGCACGCCTACCTCAAGGGCACCGGCATCGAGATCATGGCCAATTCCGACAATGTGCTGCGGGGCGGCCTGACCACCAAGCACATCGACGTCGACGAGCTGGTGGCCGTGGTGGACTTCGACGCTGCCCCGGTGGAGCTGGTGCACGGTGTGCAGGAGGCACCCGGCCTTCTCCACTACCCGACGCCCGCGCCGGAGTTCTCGCTGTGGCTGGTGGAGCCGTCCGATGGTGTCGAGGTGGAGCTGCCGGCCACCGCTGCGGGCCGTGTGCTGCTGGTGGTCGACGGGGAGGTCCGCGACGCCGCAGGCACGCGTCTGGGCAAGGGAGAGTCCGCCTTCATCACCGCCGGGGAGGCCGTCACGTTGTCCGGTTCCGGTACCTGCTTCCTGGCCGCCCCAGGGCTCTGAGGAGGAGGCGGCGGCCCCGCGGCTTGTCCTGACCGGCCGCCCGACGGCACAATTGAGCGGTCGGCCTTGGCCGGCACGCCTCCGTAGCTCAGTGGGTAGAGCGCCTCTCTTGTAAAGAGGATGTCGCGGGTTCGACTCCTGTCGGGGGCTCCACACACGATCACCGGCTCCATGCGGCGCGTGACAGGATGGACGGGTGACTGATCCCACCACCTCATCCCAGCCCTCCCCTGCCGGCGTCGAGCCGGGCACCTGGGAGCGCATCGTGGCCCAGAACCCCGAGCACCCGCGCAACTATGCCGAACGCTTCCGCCGGATGGCCGCCGAGGGCGCCGACCTGCTGGGCGAGGCCCGCTTCGTGGACACGATGGCCCCGCGCGGGGCCCGCATCCTGGATGCCGGCTGCGGTCCGGGCCGGCACGCCAGCTGGCTCGCCCAGCGCGGCCATGACGTGGTGGGTGTGGACCTGGACCCGACCCTGATCGAGATCGCGGGCCAGGAGGCCCCCGGGCCGCGCTATGTGGTGCAGGACCTGACGCTGCTCGACCTGCCCGCCCAGGGCATCAGCGAGCCCTTCGACGTGATCCTGTGCGCCGGCAATGCGATCGCATTCCCGGCCCCGTCCAGCCGTCCGCGGATCCTGGCCAACCTGGCCCGCCACCTGGCCCCCGAGGGGCGGTGCGTGATCGGCTTCGGTGCCGGCCGCGGCTACGAGTTCTCCGACTTCCTCGACCAGGCGGCCGCGGGCGGGCTGGAGCTGCAGCTGGGCCTGTCCACCTGGGACCTGAAGCCCTTCCGTGAGGACTCGGACTTCCTGGTGGCCGTCTTCGGCAGGGCACGGTGATGGGGTCGGCCCTGGAGGTGGTGCGCGCAGACATCACCTCGCTGCAGGTGGACGCGGTGGTCAATGCCGCCAACTCCGGCCTGCTGGGCGGGGGTGGCGTCGACGGCGCGATCCACCGCGCCGGCGGGCCCGAGGTGCTGGCGGCCTGCCGCGAGCTGCGACGCACGAGCCTGGTCGGCGGCCTGCCCGCCGGCCAGGCGGTGTCCACCACGGCGGGACGAATGCCGGCCCGGTGGGTGGTGCACACCGTCGGGCCCGTCTTCAGCAGCCGCGAGGACCGCTCGGACACGCTGGCCTCCTGCTACCGGGAATCGCTGCGGATTGCCGACGAGCTCGGTGCGCGCAGCATCGCCTTCCCCACCATCTCGGCCGGCGTCTACGGCTGGCCGATGGACGATGCGACGCGGATCGCGGTCCACACGGTGCGTGCCACGTCGACGCGGGTGGAGCGGGTGCTCCTGGTGGCCTTCAACGAGCAGGCGGAGCGGGGCTACCGGGTGGCGCTGACCGGCTGAGGCTCAGCGGGCCTTCTTGGACTGCGACCAGAAGGTGGAGCCGAAGATGAAGACGACCAGGGCGATGGCGACGTAGTTGGCGTACTTGGCGTACTCCTTGAGCAGGACGACGGCGGGCTCGCCGACGCTCCACCCGAACCAGAAGTAACCGAGCAGCCAGCAGGTGCTGGCGAGGAAGTCGAGCGCCATGAACTTCTTCCAGCTCATGCCGGTGGAGCCGGCCAGGACGAAGATCACCTGCATCAGCGGCAGCGGGATCGGCACATAGGCGACGAACATGCCCAGCCAGCCGAGCTTGGTCGCCCATCCCTCGGCGCGCGCATAGTTCTTGGCGGCCCGCTTCGACTGGCCGGCCCAGACCTCGATCATGCCGCGGCCCCAGAGCTTGCCGGCCCACCAGAAGACCCAGTCGAACTTGATGCTCATCAGCGATCCGAGCGCCAGGTGGAACCACCAGTGGGGCGCGAGTCCCTGGCTGGCCAGGGCGCCCATCGCCGCAGTGCCGGAGCGTGACCCGGTCAGGGCGACGAGCAGGGGCGGGTTGAGCCCGAGCAGCCATCCGCGCAGCGGCAGCATCGCCAGTCCGAAGAGCCCCATGAAGGCGATCCAGGCCATGCACGCCTTGTCGGCGCGGCCGGGTTCGTGCTTCCACGGCAGGCCCTCGTTGTCCCACCAGGCCTTCTCGTCGTCGGCGGTGGCCATCGTCACGGGCGCTGCACCCACGGCGGGCTCATCGGTGGCGTCCGGCGCGGGGCGCGCCTGCCAGGGGTCGGGGCTGCTGGTCACCGCGCCAGCGTACCCGGCCCCTGGCCGTCGGCAGCCTCAGCCGGCCTCGGCCCGCGCCTTCTCGAAGGCGGCAACGGCTGCCTCCAGGTCCTCGCGGGTGAGGGTGGCCGACATCTGCGTGCGGATGCGCGCCTTGCCCTTGGGCACCACCGGGTAGCTGAAGGCCCGCACATAGATGCCCTCGGCCAGGATGATGTCGGCCATGGCGGCGGCCTTGACCGCGTCACCGATCATGACCGGCACGATCGCGTGGTCGCTCTCGGGGATCTCGAAGCCGCGACGGGTCATCTCCTCGCGGAACCAGCGGGTGTTCTCGTTGAGCTGCTCGCGCAGGCTGTCCGACTGCTCCAGCAGCTCGATGGTGGCCAGCGTCGCACCCGCGATGGAGGGGGCCAGCGAATTGCTGAACAGGTAGGGCCGGCTCTTCTGGCGCAGCATCTCGACCACCTCGGAGCGGGCGCAGGTGTAGCCGCCGGAGGCCCCACCCAGGGCCTTGCCGAGGGTGCCGGTGATGATGTCCACACGGTCCTGGACCCCGAACTTCTCCGGGGTGCCGGCGCCGTGCGTGCCGACGAAGCCCACGGCGTGGGAGTCGTCGACCATCACCAGCGCGTCGTACTTGTCGGCCAGGTCACAGATCTCGTCCAGCGGCGCCAGGTAGCCGTCCATGGAGAAGACGCCGTCGGTGGCGATCACGCGGCGCCGGCAGTCCTGCGAGGCCTTGAGCTGCTCCTCCAGGTCGGCCATGTCACGGTTGCGGTAGCGCAGGCGACGGGCCTTGCTCAGTCGCACGCCGTCGATGATCGAGGCGTGGTTGAGCTCGTCGGAGATGATCGCGTCCTGCTCGCCGAAGAGGACCTCGAAGAGGCCGCCGTTGGCGTCGAAGCAGGAGGAGTAGAGGATCGTGTCCCATTCCCCCTCGCCCTGGGAGCTCTCGGGCGCGGGGGGATCGAAGGGGGGTCGTCCCCCCTCGCCCTGGGTGACAGGATGCAGGAAGCCGGTGATCTTGCTCTCCAGCTCGGTGTGCAGGTCCTGCGTGCCGCAGATGAAGCGCACGCTGGCCATGCCGAAGCCCCAGCGGTCCAGCGTGTCCTTGGCGGCCTGGATCAGCGAGGGGTTGTCGGCCAGCCCCAGGTAGTTGTTGGCGCACAGGTTGACGACCCGTCGTCCCTGCACGTCGATGTGGGCGCTCTGGGCGCTCGACAGCGGCACCTCCACCTTGTAGAGGCCCTGTTCCTTCAGCTCGGCCAGTTCGGCGGCCAGCTCGGTGGTGATCGTCCTGCTCACGGCTCAGCTCCAGTCCATCACGACCTTGCCACCGCGGCCATTGCCCGCGATGGTGAAGGCCTCTCGGTATTCGGTGTAGGGCAGGCGGTCGGTGATCACACCGGAGATGTCCAGCCCGGATTCCAGCAGCACGGTCATGGCATACCAGGTCTCGAAGATCTGGCGGCCGGTGACGCCCTGCAGGGTCAGCATGTTGAAGATGATCTTGCTGAAGTCGATCTCGGTGGGTCGCGCAGGCGTGCCCAGCAGCGCGATGCGACCCCCGTGGGTCATGTTGTCGATCATGTCGGACAGGGCCCGCCCCGAGCCCGACATCTCCAGGCCGATGTCGAAGCCCTCGCGCATCTTCGCGCTGTCGAAGATCGACGACAGCGGCGTCTGGGCGGGGTTGACGGCGTGGACCAGCCCCAGCGAACGCGCCAGCTCCAGACGCTCCTCCGACAGGTCGCTGATCACCACGTGCCGGGCCCCGGAGAACTGCGCCACCAGCGCGGCCATGATCCCGATCGGGCCGGCACCGCTGACCAGCACGTCCTCGCCCAGGGCCGGGAACTGCAGTGCGGTGTGCACGGCATTGCCGAAGGGGTCGAAGATCGCCGCGACATCGGGGTCGACGTCGACGCGGTGCTCCCACACATTGCCGGCCGGCATGGCGAAGTACTCACTGAAACAACCGGGCACCATGTAGCCGATGCCCTGGGTGTTTCGGCACAGGTGCCGCTTGCCTGCCAGGCAGGCGCGGCAGCGGCCGCACACATAGTGGCCCTCGCCGCTGACGAACATGCCGACCTTGAGGTCCTCGACGGCGCTGCCGAGCTCGACGATCTCGCCGCAGAACTCGTGGCCGATCGTCAAGGGGGTGGGCACGACCCGCTGTGCCCACGGGTCCCAGTGGTCGATGTGCAGGTCCGTGCCACAGATCCCGGTGCGCAGCACCTTGATCAGCACCTCATTGGGCCCGATCGTGGGCTCCGGCACGTCGACGAGCTCGAGCCCGGGCTCGGGACTGACCTTCACCAGTGCCTTCATCACTTCTCCTCACGCCATCGTGGGACCGCAGGACATTCGGTCGTGCCCACGATGCTAACCAAGTCCTTCGCCTGCGCGCGGGTGGGGCGCAAGGAACGGGGGGCGCCGTGGTCAGAGCGTGGTGAAGCGGTGCGTGGTGCGCGGCTCGGCCATCAGGTGGCTGACCGCCTCGCGCCAGGCCAGGAAGTGCGCTTGGGTCTTGTGCGACTCGACGTCCTCGAGGCTGCGGTAGTGCTCCACGAGGCAGAAGCGGGTGGGATCGGCGAGGTCCTGGACGAGTTCGAAGTGTTCCACGCCGGGCTCCTGGCGACTGGCCTCGGCATTGCGCTGGCTTGCGGCGATGAACTCGTCGACTCCTTCGGGAGTGGTGTGGACAAGGCAGTGGGTGATGATCATGTGGCCCCTGTCTGGGTGGTGGTGTGGACCCATCATCGCACCGGCCACAGCGGCTCTTCAGCCCAGAATCGGGGACCACTCTTCACCTGCTGTTCATCATGTGCAACCCTTGGAGACGTGGACGGCAATGGCGTCCACGATTTTTCCACTACGGATCGTCGGGCACGTACCTGCCCGTGGAGAGGAAGTGTGGCAATGGCCACCGTCAGTTTCAGGGACGCTTCGCGCGTCTACCCGGGCGCCGACCGCCCCGCCGTCAACAAGCTCAACCTCGAGATCGGCGACGGCGAGTTCATGGTGCTCGTCGGCCCCTCCGGCTGTGGCAAGTCCACCAGCCTGCGCATGCTCGCCGGACTCGAAGAGGTCAATGCCGGCAGCATCCACATCGGTGACCGCGATGTCACCGACCTGCCGCCCAAGGACCGCGACATCGCGATGGTCTTCCAGAACTACGCGCTGTACCCGCACATGACGGTCGCGGACAACATGGGCTTCGCCCTCAAGATGCAGAACGTCCCCAAGGAGGAGCGCAACCAGCGCGTCCTGGAGGCCGCCAAGCTGCTCGGCCTGGAGGACTTCCTGGCCCGCAAGCCGAAGGCCCTCTCGGGTGGCCAGCGCCAGCGCGTGGCCATGGGCCGCGCGATCGTGCGCAACCCGCAGGTCTTCCTGATGGACGAGCCGCTGTCGAACCTGGATGCGAAGCTGCGCGTGCAGACCCGCACCCAGATCGCGGCCCTGCAGAGCCGCCTGGGCGTCACCACCGTCTACGTGACCCACGACCAGGTCGAGGCCATGACGATGGGTGACCGCGTCGCCGTCATGAAGGACGGCGTGCTGCAGCAGGTCGACACCCCGCTGGCCCTCTACGACACCCCCGCCAACCTCTTCGTCGCCGGCTTCATCGGTTCGCCGGCCATGAACCTGACCACCGGTCGCGTCGTCGACGGTGGCGTGCAGGTGGGCGACTACGTGGTGCCCGTGGCCCGTGAGACCCTCGCCAAGGCCCCGAACGAGCAGACGCTGACCATCGGCATCCGCCCGGAGAACTTCACCATCGCCCCCGACAACAACGGAATCCCCGTCGAGGTCGCAGTGGTGGAGGAGCTCGGCGCCGACGGCTACATCTACGGCGTGCTGGCCGACCTGCCCGACGACGAGAAGCTGACCGCCAGCCAGATCGTGGCCCGCATCAGCGGTCGCGTGCAGCCCCAGCGCGGCAGCACGGTCCGCCTGGCCGTCTCGCCCGAGAACGTGCACGTGTTCAGCAACGAGACGCAGGAGCGCCTCTCGCCCGGGACCAACAGCGCCCGCTGATCCCGCCGCAGCACCCCTTGCGGACCCCGCCACCTGTCCGGTGGCGGGGTCCGTCACGTCTCACGAATTCACTGCCGGAACAGGCACTCTGGCTGGACTCCTAGGCTGGAGTGACACCCTGACCCCCACCCAGGAGACCATCGTGAGCCAGCAAGACCACAGCCTCGGCCGCACAACCCGTGGGCTTCGCACCGGGCTGGGACGAGACAGCTCGCACCGGGCGGTGGTCCCTCCGGTGCACCTGTCGACCAACTATGTCTTCGACGGTCTCGACGGGCGCGGCGACTACGACTACTCGCGCAGCGGCAACCCGACCCGCGACCTGCTGGCCGAGGCGCTGACCACTCTGGAGGGTGGCGCCGGCGCCGTGGTGACCAACAGCGGCATGGCGGCGGTCACCCTGGTGGTCAACACCGTCGTCGGGGGTGGCGGCCGGGTCGTGGCACCCCATGACTGCTACGGCGGCACCTGGCGCCAGCTGGTGTGGCTGGCGGACAAGGGCGTCCTGGAGGTGGACTTCGTCGACCTCACCGAGCCCGAGAGCGCCCGGCAGGCACTGTCGCGCCCCGCCGACCTGGTGCTGGTGGAGACCCCCTCCAATCCGCTGCTGCGCCTCACCGACATCGCACTCGTGGCGGAGCTGGGCCATGCCGCCGGGGCGGTGGTGGCCGTCGACAACACCTTCTGCTCCCCTGCCCTGCAGCTGCCGCTCGACCTGGGTGCCGACCTGGTGCTGCACTCCACGACGAAATTCCTCAACGGCCACTCCGACGTGGTGGGCGGTGCGGTGATTGCGCGCAGCCCGGAGCACGCAGAGCAGCTGCGCGGCTGGGGCAACTGCCTGGGACTGACCGCCGGCGCCCTGGACTCCTACCTGGTGCTGCGCGGCCTTCGCACCCTGGATGCCCGGATCAGGGTGCACGAGGAGAACACCCGCGCCATGGTGGAAGTGCTCACCAGCCACCCGGCGGTCTCGGCCGTGCACCATCCGTCGCTGCCGTCACATCCCGGGCACGAGCTGGCCCGTCGCCAGCAGTACGGCGGCTTCGGTTCGCTGCTCAGCTTCGAGCTGCACGGAGGACTCGCGGCCGTCAAGCGCTTCAGCGACGGCCTGCAGCTGCTGCTGCTGGCCGAGAGCCTGGGCGGGGTGGAGACGCTGGTCTGTCATCCGGCCACCATGACCCATGCCTCGATGCCGCCCGAGGTGCAGCAGGCAGCCGGGCTGAGCGAGTCACTGTTGCGGCTGAGCATCGGGATCGAGGGCGCCGACGACCTGGTGGCCGACCTGCGGGCAGCACTCGACCGCGCCCACGCTGCCTGACTCACGCCCACTGCCCCGGATTGTCAGCACGGATGGCACCATGGTGGAGTGCCCCGATTCCTGTCCGCCAAACCTGACGCCCGGCTGATCCCCCTGCCATGGTCGACCCCCCTCGCCAGCTGGCCGGCCGAACAACTCGTCGCGCTCCCCCGCGGCATCTCGCGCCACGTCGTGCGCTTCATCCGCGTCGACGACCAGGTCTATGCCGCCAAGGAGGTCATCGAGCACCTGGCCATCCACGAGTACCGGATGCTTCACGACCTGATGCGCCTGGGCACTCCCTCGGTGGAGCCGCTGGGCGTGGTGACCGGCCGCGTCTCCGAGAACGGGACCCCGCTGGACCCGGTGCTGATCACACGCCACCTGCAGTTCTCGCTGCCCTACCGCTCCCTGTTCAGCTCCGGCGTGCGCCAGGACACCGTGATGCGCCTGATCGATGCGCTCGTGGTCCTGCTCGCCCGGCTGCACCTGCTGGGCTTCCTGTGGGGCGACGTCTCGCTGTCCAATGTGCTCTTTCGTCGCGACGCCGGCGAGTTCGCCGCCTATCTGGTGGATGCCGAGACCGGTGAGCTGCACGACAAGCTGACCAATGGCCAGCGCGAGCACGACCTGCAGATCGCGCGCACGAACCTGTTCGGCGAGTTCTGCGACCTGGAGGCCGGCGGCCTGCTCGACGAGTCACTCGACCCGCTGAGCCTGGTGGACAACATCGAGAACCGCTACCGCGAGCTGTGGACCGAACTGACCGGCGTCGAGGAGTTCGGTGGCAATGAGCTGCACCGCATCGAGTCGCGGGTGCGGCGCCTCAACGCCCTGGGCTTCGACGTCGCCGAACTGGACATCGTCACCTCGCCCAGCGGCGACACCGTGAGGATCCAGCCCAAGGTGGTCGATGCCGGGCACCACTCGCGGCGCCTGCTGCGCCTGACCGGGCTGGACACCGAGGAGAACCAGGCACGCCGCCTGCTCAACGACCTGGACACCTACCGGGCCCGCACGAACCAGCAACACGTCGACGAGGCCCAGGTCGCCCACCAGTGGCTCACCCAGTGCTTCGAACCCGCCGTCACCACGATCCCGCCGGAGCTGGCGGGCAAGCGCGACCCGGCCCAGTTCTTCCATGAGGTGCTCGACTACCGCTGGTATGCCAGCCAGCGCAGTGGCTACGAGGTCTCCATCACCGACGCCGCGCACGGCTACATCAATGACATCCTGCGCAACCTGCCCGACGAGGCGCTGGCCGGCGACTCGACCGAATCCGGCCAGCGGGTGCTGGCCAATCCTTTCGACCCCTCGCAGGGATATGCCGACGACAACGACGAGGCCCCCTATGACCCGTGGGAGGAGGGGATCGAGGACGATGAAGAACCGCCGCTCAACGGCTTCGACATCTTCGCCCTGCGGGCCAAGGCCAGGGCGGGGCTCGACGAGGCCTGAGGGGCCACGAACTGCATCAGCGGCCGCGCGGGTGGGGGTCGACTAGACTGCGGGGGTGAACTTTCGCCTCTACGACAGCGCCTCGCGCCAGCTGACCGACTTCGTGCCCCTCGTGCCGGGCAAGGTGTCGATCTACCACTGCGGCCTGACCGTGCAGAGTTCCCCGCACCTGGGCCACATCCGCAAGGAGGTCGTCTTCGACGTCCTGCGTCGCTGGCTGGCCTTCAGCGGCTACGAGGTGACGATCGTCGCCAATGTGACCGACATCGACGACAAGATTCTGGCCAAGAGCGCCGAGGCCGGCGTCGAGTGGTGGGCCCACGCCTACCACTACGAGAACGAGTTGCACGCCGCCTACCGTTCGCTGGGCTGCCTGCCACCCACCTACGAGCCGCGCGCCACCGGGCACATCCCCGAAATGGTGGAGCTGATCGCCGAGCTCATCGAGAAGGGCCACGCCTACCCGGCCCCCGATGAGTCGGGTGATGTCTACTTCGATGTCAAGAGCTGGCCCGCCTACGGCAGCCTCAGCCACCAGAAGGCCGACGACATGGCCGCGGCCGAGGACTCGGACCCGCGCGGCAAGCGCGACCCGCGCGACTTCGCCCTCTGGAAGGGTTGGAAGCAGGGCGAGCCGACCACCGCGTCGTGGCCCTCCCCGTGGGGCCGGGGCCGCCCCGGCTGGCACATCGAGTGCTCCGCCATGGCCGGCAAGTACCTGGGCGATGCCTTCGACATCCACGGTGGCGGGCTGGACCTGCGCTTCCCGCACCACGAGAACGAGCTGGCCCAGTCCACTGCGGCCGGGCGCCCCTTCGCCAAGTACTGGATGCACAATGCCTGGGTCACCATGGCCGGCGAGAAGATGAGCAAGTCGCTGGGCAACACCGCGCAGGTCACCGAGGTGACCAGGCAGTACAACCCACGCGCCGTGCGCTTCTTCCTGCTGGCACCGCACTACCGCAGCATGATCGAGTTCTCGCCTGCCGACGAGGACTCGCGCGGCTCGCTGGTGGAGGCCGAGAAGGCGATCGAACGGATCGACTCCTTCCTGGAGCGCGCCGAGCCCTTCCAGACCGGGGGCCACGAGGATGCCGACCCGATGGCCCTCATCGGCGCCGACTTCGTCGCCGCGATGGACGAGGACCTGGGCACCCCGAAGGCCGTCGCGATCCTCTTCGACCGGATCACCCAGGGCAACAAGGCCATCGCGGCCCAGGACGCCGCTGCCGTGGGCGAACACCTGCGCGCGGTGCGAATGATGCTGCAGGTCTTCGGACTGGCGCCGGATGCCCCCGAGTGGGCACACCTGGCCACCGAGGGCGGCTCCAACCTGGAGCCCGTCGTCGACTCCCTGGTGCAGAACCTGCTGGCACAGCGTGCCGAGGCCCGCGCCACCAAGGACTGGGCGACGGCCGACGCGATCCGCGACACCCTGGCCGCAACCGGCCTCAAGATCACTGACACCCCTGAGGGTGCCCGTTGGGAACTGGAGAACTGATGGCAGGCAATTCGTCACGCCGAGGCGCGACCACGAAGGGCAAGGGCAAGACCGTCGGTTCGGGCGGGCGGGTCCGCAAGGGCCTGCAGGGCCGCGGCCCGACGCCGAAGGCCGAGGACCGTCCCTACCACAAGGCCTACAAGGGCAATGTGAAGCCGGGCACCACCAAGGAGCAGCTGGCCCGTCGCCAAGGCGGACGCAGCGCCTCGGGCAAACCGGCCGGCAAGGTCGGTGCCGAGTGGGTGGTGGGCCGCAACCCGGTCTTCGAGGCCCTGCAGGCCGGGATGCCGGTCAAGAGCCTCTACGTCGCCGAAGGCGCCGAGCGCGACTCGCGTCTGGCCGACGTGCTGAAGCTGGCCGCCGAGAACTCGCTTCCGCTGCTGCAGATCACCCGCAATGAGTTGGACCGGCTCACCGGCGGGGCCGTCCACCAGGGCCTGGCGCTGCAGCTGCCCAGCTACGAGTACGCCCACCCCGACGACCTGATGGCCGACTCGCTGGACGGCGAGACCGCCCCGCTGGTCGTCTTCTGCGACGGCATCACCGACCCGCACAACCTCGGCGCGATCATCCGCTCGGCGGCCGCCTTCGGTGCCGACGGCGTGCTGATCCCCGAGCGTCGCAGTGCGTCGATGACGGCGGTGGCGTGGAAGAGCTCGGCCGGTGCGGCTGCCCGCATCCCGGTGGCCATGGCCACCAACCTGAACCGCGCGATCGACTCCTACTCCAAGGCCGGCTTCACCATTGTGGGCCTGGCCGGTGAGGGTGACGTCGAGATCGGCGGAATCCCCGGCGTCGACGGCCCCCTGGTGGTGGTCGTCGGGTCCGAAGGCGACGGGCTGGCGCGCCTGACCCGCGACAAGTGCGACCACCTGGTGAGCATCCCGATCGCCTCGGCCGTCGAGAGCCTCAATGCCTCGGTCGCCACCTCGATCGCGCTCTACGAGATCAGCCGCTGCCGCTGAGGTCGGGGGCGGGCGCTGCGGGACTTGCCGTCGCAGCAGCCCCGCTCGGGTTCTCTGGCCCCGCTCGGGTTGCACGGTAGTTGTCAAGCTGCTTTGGACAGGTTGATGCCGGTGGGTGCTGGTGGTGGGGGTGCTTGTGGGGGTCGTCGGTAGCGTTCGGGGTGGGCTTGGTAGTTGCGGTCGAGCAGGGCCTGGCGGCGGGCTTGGATGGTGTCGGTGGTGCCGGTGAACACGTGGTGCGGGGTGTGGCGGTTCAGCCCGGCGTGGCGGTGGTGGTGGGCATATCCGTGGAGGTAGTCAGTCACCCAGGTTCGGGCGTGGTCGATGCTGTCGAAGTGCTGGGGCATGGCCAGGTCGTATTTCAGGGTCTTGAACAGGGCTTCGCTGAACGGGTTGTCGTTCGACACGTGGGGACGACTGAACGACTGTGTGATGGCGCCACCGAGCAGGTTGGCCAGGTCGTGGGACCGCATCTGCGAGCCGTTGTCCGAGTGCAGGGTGTGGGGAACTCCGTGGGTGTCGAACGCTTCCCGGAACATGTCCACGGCATGGCTACGGGAGGCATCACATTCGACGCGGAACCCGATCGGGTAGCGGGAGAACACGTCCAGCACGAGGAACAGCTGGAATTTGCGCCGTCCCGGTCCTGGCAACTCACTGATGTCCCAGGACCACAACTCGTGGACCCGACTGGCGGCGGCGACGGGTTTCGCCCGGCCAGATCCACGCCCCCGGCTGGTGGAATGCCTACCACGGCGTCGGTCGCCGACCAGACCGGCCCGGCGGGCGATCCGGTAGAACGTCGATTGTGAACACGACACCTGCTGCTCGTCGAAGGCCTGCCAGTAGGCCTGGCACACCGACAGGTGCTCGGTCCCCTCGGCGGTGAGCACGTCGAGGACCTTCTGATGCTCGGCCGGGCTCAACGCTGCCGGCTGGGCACTGTCGAGGCGGCGGCGTCGCAGCCGCGACACGGCAGGGTCGGGGGCGGGCTGGTTGCGGCGGTGGTAGAACGTGGAGCGTGCAAGGCCCAGCACTTGGCATGCCCTGACCACCGACCAGCCAGCAGCGGTCAAGGAGTTGGCGGCAGTGGTCAGGAGATCTTGTACTGCTTGAGCCAGTCCTGGTACTCCTGCAGGCTCATCAACGCGGTCGGCACGTCCTGGGCTGGGGTCGGGCTCTTGAGGGTGTCCTCCAAGAGCTCGTGCGCTTTTCCCATGATCGTCATCACCGCTTCCGCGGACTCCACCTGTCGACGCAGCCGCTGGTTCTCCTGCTCCAGCGCCAGGAGTCGGGCCCGGTCCTTGTTGGTCATCTCACACCTCGCCAGTTCGGTTCCAGGCCCCAGCCTGTCATCCCGTTCGGCCTGCAACCAGCGTCGCACCGTCCCATCAGCCAACCGCCACTGACGCATCAAACGTGTCCGCTCGCCCCGCAGCGACGCCGCCTCATGCCACAACCGCAGGAACTCCCGCTTCTCCTCATTGGTCCACCGCCGCTGACCCGTCGCTGAACGTCCAGGCATCCTGCCCCTCCTCGTATCGGAACTGTCCAACACGATGCTGACAATCAACGTGCAACCCGAGCGAGCGCAAGGAACCCACGCGGGAACGCGGACGGGCTCGTCCAGAGGCCCGGGAACCCGAGCGCGAATCTGGGGTCCAGGATCCGCTCGGGCTGCTCAGGCGGGGGTGACCGTCACCGGACC
>NZ_JBHWOO010000051.1:0-3647 GCF_043424415.1 Luteococcus sp.
CGCTCGAAGGCGCGACCGAAGTCGCGGGTGGAGGTGAACCGGGCCGGGCCGCGCTTGGCGTACTGGACGCGGAGCCACTGTGCCGGAGGTGCCTGCTGTTCTGGTTGCTGTCGAGCCACCCGGTGATCCTAGCCAACCCGGCCTCCTGGGCCTCATTCCCGAGGTGATCGGCCACTGCTGACATGGCCGCGCCAGCCCCACTGTGCACGCGGGAGTTCCACTGGGCACGTGCTGGATCGCGTGCCCAGTGGCTTCTGGACGTGCACAGTGGTTCGTCGCCCGCGCCGACCGGTGCGACCTGGGCACCTGAGTCCCCCCTCAACGCATCGACGGCGCGTGCCCAGTCACCCGGGGCACGCGCCGTCGCGTCAGGGACGGTCGCTCAGACGACGCTGAGCGGGATCAGGCTGCGGCCGGTGGGGCCGATCTGGATCTCGGTGTCCATCTGCGGGCAGACGCCACAGTCGTAGCAGGGAGTCCAGCGGCAGTCCTCGACGTCGCCGCCGTCGAGGGCGTCCTGCCAGTCCTCCCACAACCAGTCACGGTCGAGGCCGGAGTCCAGGTGGTCCCAGGGCAGCACCTCGTCGTAGTCGCGCTCGCGGGTGGTGTACCAGGCCAGGTCCACCGGGTCGTCGGCCAGGGCACTCTCGGCGCAGGCCACCCAGCGGTCATAGGAGAAGTGCTCGCTCCAGCCGTCGAAGTGGCCACCATCGCGCCAGACCGCCTCGATGATCTTGCCGACGCGACGGTCCCCCCGGCTCAGCAGGCCCTCGATCTGGCCCGGCTTGCCGTCGTGGTAGCGCATGCCGATGGACTTGCCGAACTGCTTGTCCCCGCGCACCGTCTCGCGCAGCAGCTGCAGGCGGTGGTCGATCGTCTCCGGCGAGGCCTGGCCGGCCCACTGGAAGGGGGTGTGGCTCTTGGGGACGAAGCCGCCGATGGAGATGGTGCAGCGGATGTCCTTGGTGCCGGCCACTTGGCGTCCGGTCTCGATCACGCGACGGGCCATGCCGGCGATGGCCAGCACGTCCTCGTCGGTCTCGGTGGGCAGGCCGCACATGAAGTACAGCTTCACCTGGCGCCAGCCATTGCCGAAGGCGGTGGCGACGGTGTTGATCAGGTCGTCCTCGCTCACCTGCTTGTTGATGACACGACGCATCCGCTCACTGCCACCCTCGGGGGCGAAGGTGAGGCCCGAGCGGCGTCCGTTGCGGGAGAGCTCGTTGGCCAGGTCGATGTTGAAGGCGTCCACGCGGGTCGACGGCAGGGAGAGCGAGACATTCGTGCCCTCGTAGCGGTCGGCGAGCTGCTTGGTGACCTCGGCGATCTCGGAGTGGTCGGCCGAGCTCAGCGAGAGCAGGCCCACCTCCTCGAGGCCGGTAGCCTTGAGCCCGCCGTTGACCATCTGGCCGATGGTCTCGATGTTGCGCTCGCGCACCGGGCGGGTGATCATGCCCGCCTGGCAGAAGCGGCAACCACGGGTGCAGCCGCGGAAGATCTCCACCGAGTAGCGCTCGTGCACGGTCTCGGCCAGCGGCACCAGGGGCTTGGCCGGGTAGGGCCACTGGTCCAGGTCCATCAGGGTGTGCTTGCGCACCTGGAAGGGCACCCCGGGGCGGTTCGGCGCCACGCGCTGGATGCGACCGTCGGGCAGGTAGCTGACGTCGTAGAAGCGCGGCACGTAGACCTCACCGGTGGTGGCCAGGCGCAGCAGCAGACCGTCGCGGCCACCGGGGCGCCCCTCGGCCTTCCAGTCGCGGATGATCTCGCTGACCAGGAGCACCGCCTCCTCGCCATCGCCCAGGATGGCGGCGTCGATGAAATCGGCGATCGGCTCGGGGTTGAAGGCGGCGTGGCCGCCGGCCAGGACGACGGGGTGCTCGTCGGTGCGCTCGGCCGAGTGGACCGGGATGCCGGCCAGGTCGAGCGAGTTGAGCATGTTGGTGTAGGTGAGCTCGGTGGAGAAGCTCAGCCCCAGCACGTCGAAGCGCGCCACCGGCAGGTGCTGGTCGAGGGTGAACTGGGGAATGCCGCGCTCGCGCATCAGCTTCTCCAGGTCGGGCCAGATCGCGTAACTGCGCTCGGCCATGATCCAGTCGCGCTCGTTGAGGATCTCGTAGAGGATGGCGACGCCCTGGTTGGGCTGGCCGACCTCGTAGGCGTCGGGGTACATCAGGGCCCAGCGCACCTCGACGTCGTCCCAGGCCTTGACCACCTGGTTGTGCTCGCCGCCGACGTACTGGATCGGCTTGCTCACCTGGGCAAGGAGGGGTTCAAGGCGGCCGAAGAGGCTCTCGGGCGCAGCGGGCGCCCCGGTGGAAACAGAAGTCATGATGCGCCCAGCGTAGTCGGCACCTCGCGCCCTGGCTCAATTCCGAGAGCGACGCTCAGGACCGAGGCTGGGCCTGCGCCTGCTGCCAGGCAATCACCTGCTGCTGCCAGGCGGCGAGCTTCGCCTCGAGCTCCCGCTGGCGCTCCCGGCCGGGGGCGCTGGAGCGCACCACCTGGGCACGGCGGGCCTGCCACTCCACCAGTGCCCAGCCGACCAGGGTGACGGCCACCCCGATCAGCACCGAGGCGTCGGCGGTGCCAGCCTGGCGGTCGAAGATGCCGGAGATGTCGGTGAAGGGCATCAGGAGCTCGCCGAGCAGGTTGTTGACCACGTGCATGGCGATGGCCGCCTCGATGCCGCCGGTGCGCCAGGTCATGCCGCAGGCCACCAGCCCGAAGCAGAAGTAGAAGATGTTGAGCCACAGGTCGCCGGCGCCATGCGCGAGCATGAACAGGGCCGAGCTGAACAGCGCACCCACCACCAGGGCGACGCCGCGGTGCCGGAAAAAACCGGCCGCGCTGCGGTTGAGCACCCCGCGGAAGCCGTACTCCTCACCGGCGGCCTGGAAGGGCGTGGTGAGCAGGATGCCGGCCAGCAGCAGCCAGGTGTCGCCGTTGACGTGCAGGCCCAAGCCCTCGGGGGTCTGGGAACGCGTCCAGAGGTCGAGGCCGGTGTAGAGCAGCCAGAGCGGCAGCAGGACGGCGAAGCAGCGGCCCATCCAGCCCCAGCGCATCCGTCCGGTGACGCTCGCCAACCAGCCCGGCCCCTGACGGAAGAGGCCCTTGGAGATGAGCAGGGCCAAGGGGATGAGCAGGGCCAGGGCCAGGTTGTTGGACAGGAAGAGCGCCGGGGTGGCATTCACCTGGCCCGAGCCCATCTTCTCCAGCTCCGACTGGCTGGTGCGTCCCGTCGCCACGTCGATGCCGATCGCGAGGGCGCCGGCGATGGTGGAGACGACGAGGAAGACCAGCAGCCCCACGACCACGGCCACCACAGGACGCCACCAGCTCCACAGCGGGGTTCGCCAGAAGTGGTGGTACTCCCGCGCCTCGACGGGCAGCTCGACCTGCGGCATCGACACCGACGGCATCGGCCCGTGCGGGTCAGGCGCCAGGGCAACCGGCTGCGAGGTGACGGACGCCGAATCGTCGTGGGGCTGCTGGCTCACGCGGAGAGCTCCGGGAACCAGATGCCGATCTCGCGGGCGGCCGAGTCCGGCGCGTCGGAGGCGTGGACGAGGTTGCGGTTCTTGAACAGCGACAGGTCGCCGCGGATGGTGCCGGGGGCGGCGACGGCGGAGTCCGTGGTGCCGTTG
>NZ_JBHWOO010000052.1:0-11511 GCF_043424415.1 Luteococcus sp.
ACTGTGGACCCTGGTGGGTCCGCCCGCCGTCGGCCGTGCCGGGCTCAGGACTCCCAGCGGCCGGCGACCAGGTCCACGAACCAGGTGAACAGGGCCTTGGCCCGGGCGTCGGAGCCGCTCATCATCTCCGGGTGCCACTGCACCGCGAACAGGTCGAACTCCGCGCCGGTGTACTCCACGGCCTCGACGATCCCGTCGGCGGCGCGGGCCACCACGGCCAGCTGCTCGGCCACCCGGTCCACCGCCTGGTGGTGGAAGGAGTTCACCACGGCGCTGCGGGTGCCCCAGGCGTCGTCCAGGAAGCTGTCCGGCTCGATGCTGATCGCGTGCGCGCCCAGCGCCGGGTTGCCGCCCATCATGTGGCGCTGAGGGCTGCCGGCGTGCGAGATGTCCTGGTGCAGCGTGCCGCCCAGGAAGGTGTTGACGATCTGCAGGCCGCGGCAGATGCCGAAGGTGGGCAGGCCGGCCTCGCGCGCCAGCCGCAGCGCCTCCAGCTCGAAGGCGTCGCGCATCGGGTTCGGCACCCCGCACTCCAGCCGGGGCTGGGCGCCGTAGCGCAGCGGGTCGACGTCCTGGCCGCCGGCCAGCACCAGGCCGTCGAGCAGGGCCAGCTGGTCGGGCAGCACCGAGAGCTCCGGCGTCGGCGGGATCAGCACCGGCACCGCACCGGCCGCCAGCAGCGAGCGGTGGTAGTCCTCGTTCACTGTCACCCGCGCATAGCCCGGGAACAGGTAGTGCGGGTCCAGCTCCAGGTTCGTGATGATGCCGATCACGGGACGGGTGGACATCAGGCCTCCAGGGGGTCGCGACGAGCGGTGGGCTCGCCGCGGTAGGCGCCGAGCTTCCAGGGAATGTACAGGGCCAGCGGCAGCACCACGTAGCCCACCACCATGGCCCAGACGGCCCACTGGTTGGTGGATCCGTCGGGATTGCTGAACTGGCCCTTCCAGTCGAAGCGCGCCATCAGGAAGACCGAGGCGGCCAGGCCCAGCAGCGGCACCACCACGTCGGTGAGCACATTGCGGTGCGCCGCCAGGGTCTGGTGGCGGGCGCGGCCCAAGAAGAAGAGCACCACGGCCACCGGCACCACCAGGAATTGGATGAAGCGGGAGACCGAGGAGATCACCATGATGCCGCGCATCGAGTAGCCGAAGGCCATCGGGATGGCGATGGCCACGCCTGCGGTCAGCAGGAAGGCGGCCACCGGGACGCCACGGCGCGACTCACGGCTGATGAAGCCCGGCACCATCCGCTGCCGGCTCATCGCGTCGAAGATGCGCGGGGTGGAGAAGGAGGCGGCCACGTTGATGCCGAACATGCTCACCACCGCGCCCAGCACCACCAGGTTGCGCACCACCGGGTTGGCGAAGGCACTGGCCAGGATCACCGGCTCGGTGGAGTTGAGGATGCCGGTGGGGTTGACCATCATGGCGATCCCCACGACGCCCACGTAGACCACCATCACCAGCAGCACGCCCAGCGGGATGGCACGCGGCAGGTTGCGCTCCGGGCGCTCCATCTCGCTGGCGGCCGTGGCCACCGACTCGAAACCGGTGTAGGCGTAGAAGGCGCTCAGCACCGCGCCCACGAAGACGGTGGTGGACATGGCCGGGAATAGCGGGCTGCCGTCGGATGCCTGCAGGCCGGAGATCTCGCCGAAGTGGTTCTCCCCGGTGCGGGCCAGCACCACCAACCCGGCGACGATGGCCAGCACCAGCGCGGCGACCTTGCCGATGGTGGAGATGTTGTTGAACCACTTGGTGATGCCGGTGCCGGCCAGGTTGATGGCCAGCAGGACGGCCATCAGCACGACGAAGCCGATCGTGGTGCTGGTGGAGGTGACCGCCTCCTTGCCACCGACGATGCCCAGCACGGTGGTCACCACGGCGGTGGCCATCACGCCCCAGGCGATCGCGCCCGCCATGAAGCGGGTGACGCCGACGTAGAAGCCCAGGTCGTCGCCGAAGGCGCGGCGGGCGTAGGCGAAGGAGGAGCCGTTCTCGCTGACGTACTTGGCCGCGGAGGCGAAGGTGACTGCCAGCAGGCCGGCGAACAGGCCGGCCAGCACGTAGACCAGCGGGGTCCAGGTGCCGGCCACCTTGATGACGCCGGCGGGGGACAGGAAGATGCCGGTGCCGATGATGCCGTTCACGGTCAGCAGCACGATGGACCAGAAGCCGAAACGGCTGCGGGTGGCCGCGGGCGCGGCGGGGGCGGGCTTTGCCATGTGCCCATGCTCCGCCCTGACGGGTTGAACCTTCCGACCCGTCAGGATGTGGACTCAGCCGGGCAACGCCCCCAGGGCGCGCGCCACCACCACGGCACTGGTGGCGGCCCAGGCCTGCGGACGGCAGGAGGCCGGGTAGGGCTGGGGCGGGAAGACCTCGTCGGAGCCGAGCCCGCCGAAGAGCTCGGGCAACCGGAAGCCGTAGCCCTCGGCGGCCTGCAGCAGGCCCCGGGCCAGCCGGGCGGCCTGCTCCTGGTGCCCGGTGCGCAGCATCGCGTCCAGGATGAAGGCAGTGTCGTGCGCCCACACCGAACCGACGTGGTAGCCCAGTGGCCAGTAGCCTCCATTGGTGCTGCTCATGGTGCGGATGCCGTAGCCGGAGAACATCGAGGGGTGCATCAGGCGGTTGACGACGATCTCGGTCTCGGTCTCGTCGAGGATGCCGGTGCCCAGCAGGTGGCCCATGTTCGAGGCGACGCCGTCCACCTGCAGCTTGTTGCCCTGTTCGTCGGTGGCGCCGTCCAGCGCCAGCACGGGATAGGGGCCCAGCTCGTCGCTGGCCCAGAAGTGGCGACGGAAGCGCTCGGCCAGCTGCGCGGCCCAGTCGCGCCAGAAGTTCGCGGTCTCGGTGTCGCCCTCATAGGATTCCAGCAGGCGCGCACCGCCCAGGGCGGCGGCGTGGGCATAGCCCTGCACTTCGGCCAGGGCCACCGAACCGGCCGCCAGGTGCCCGTCGCGGAAGCGGATGGAGTCGCCGGAATCCTTCCAGCCCTGGTTGGCCAGGCCGTGGCCCGACTCGTCGCGATACTCCAGGAAGCCGTCGCCGTCGGAGTCACCGAAGTCACGCATCCAGTCCAGGGCGCGGCGAAGGTGTGGCAGCAGGGCGCGCACCTCCTCGGCGTACATGCCGGCCTGGTCAGCCTCGTCGAAGAGCATGATCCACAGCGGGGTGGCGTCGACGGTGCCGTAGTACAGCGGTGGCAGGCGCATCTGGTGCTCCGGTGGCGCCTCGACCTCCCCGTCGACGCCGGTGACCGGGCCGTGGGTCAGTGCCATCTCCAGCGGTTCCTGGCGCACCTCGTGCAGGATCTTGCCCGGCTGTTGCGCCTGTTCGACATCGATGGTGCTGCCCTGCAGCTCGGCGAGCACCCGCAGGGTCCCCACCGCCGTGGTGACATCGTGCTGCACCAGGTTGCGGGCGCTGATCAGTGAGTCGCGGCCGAACAGGGTGAAGTACCAGGGCGAGCCGGCGGCCAGGAAGGCGCGAGACGGGTTGTTGCGAGGCGCCATCCGCAGCCCGTTGATGTCGGCGAAGCTGGTCTGCAGCAGCCGGTCAAGGGCGGGATTGGTGCCGTCGGTGTGCGGGGGGCGAAGCAGGGGAGCGGTGGTGGCGCAGAAGGGCGCCGCCTGGTCGGCGAGCTCCAGCTCCAGCCCGGCCTCGACCCGTCCGCGGGCGGGCAGCAGCAGCGTCCAGGTGAGCAGCCAGCCCCCGTCGAAGGCCTCCACCTCGGCCGCAGTGTGCAGGGTGGCGGTGGTGGACCCGTCGCGCCAGTGGAACCGGCGGGTTCCGTCCTCGCCCTGTTCCGGGGTCACCGGCGCGGCCTGCTGGCCCGACTTGATGGACGGCATGGTGGTGGCATCGGGCTGCAGGAAGAGCTGCAGCCTCACCTCCACCTCGCGCATCGAGGCGGTGGACAGCACCAGGCGCTCGCGCAGCCCGTCCCTGTCCACCTCGCGATGGCGGTCGAGGACGACGGCCGGGTCGACGCCCAGGTCGTGGGTGCGCACCACGTACTGGAAGCGGGCGGAGGAGCCGCCCGGCTCGTGGCTGGCGACGTGCTCCAGCTCGTGGCTGGGCGAGCTGAGCAGCAGCTGCGACAGGACGCGCGAATCGCCGCAGTAGACACCCTCGGCCACCCGTTGCGGGGCCAGGCCGTCCACCTGGCCGTCGAACGCGGACCATACCTGGACCGGTGCGCTGAGCACCACCGAGAGGTTGGTGAGATAGGGCTGTTGCATGGTGACCAATCTGGCTGGGGACGAGAGCTTCGTTGCGCTGGTTCTTTTTCGCCGGAGGTTCTTGACGTGAGTGCCTTCGACCGGCGAGGCTATCAGCAATCTTGATCGTTCAAAAGAGGGCAATGGCGCTCTCAGGCGGTCATGATCCACAGGAGGTGAGGCCGATGGCACGCCCCACGCTGGTCAGCCTGGCCAAGGAGCTCGGCGTCTCGCGACAGACCGTCTCGAACGTCATCAACGCCCCGCACCTGGTGCGCGAGGAGACCCGCGAGCGCGTCGCCGCCGCCATCAAGGCATCCGGCTACCAGCCCAACCAGGCCGCCCAGAGCCTGCGCAACCAGAAGTCACGCACCATCGCGATGCGCATCTACCCCACCCTCGAGGAGGGCATCAACGGCGCCGTCATGGACCGCTTCCTGCACTGCATGGTCGACGAACTGCGCACCGCCGGTTACCACCTGCTGCTGGTGACCGCCGACGACGTCGACGACGAGCTCGAGACCATCACCGCCATGCACCTGCGCGGACGCATCGACGGCTGCATCCTCACCCACAGCCATGCCGACGACCCGCGCCCCGCCCAGCTCGCCGAGGCCGGCGTCGAAATCGCCTGCTTCGGCCGCCCCTGGGGAGCGGAGGAGACCAGCACCCACGCCTGGGTCGACGTCGACGGAGGCGCCGGCACCCTGGTGGCCACCCGGCACCTGCTGGACCAAGGGCACCACCGCATCGGCTTCATCGGCTGGCCCGTCGGCAGCGGGGCGGGCGACGACCGTCGCAAGGGCTGGGCGCAGGCGATGCGCGCCGCCGGCGTCGAGGGCTTCGAACAGTGGACCACCGAGGGCATCGACACCATGGACAGCGGCCTGGCCGGCATGGAGCAGCTGCTCGCCGCAGGGGTGGAGGCCGCCGTGTGCAGCTCGGACTCCCTGGCCCTGGGAGCCGTCGAGGCCCTCCGTCGCAGCGGACGGCTCGACGAGGGCAGCGCCCCCGTGATCGGCTTCGACGACACCCCCGTCGCCCGGGCGATGGGCCTGCCGAGCATCGACCAGAACGTGGAGCAGGCCGCCCGCCTGCTCTGCCAGCAACTGCTCAGACGCCTCGACGGGGACCACAACCCCGTCCCGGTCACCGAGCGTCTCGTGACCCCCTCCCTGGCCGTGCGCGGGCTTCGCGCCATGGTCCTGGCCGGCGCGAAGACGTGAACCCGCAGCGCCGGGCCATGCCCGACCCCGCCCCCCTCGAACGAAGGAAGAACCCAATGACCACCACCCGCCTCGGCGCCCTTGTCGCAGCGCTCGCCCTGCCCCTGGCCCTGACCGCCTGTGGCGGCGGCTCCGGATTCGAGTCCGGCAGCCCGGCCAGCGGCGACGTCTCCGCCTCGGCCGTCGCCATCCCCAGCCCCACCAAGAACGAGGTCTCGGTGCTGATCGGATCCTCCACCGACGCCGAGACCAAGGCCGTCACCGACGCCGTCAAGGCCTGGAGCGCCAAGAGCGGCATTCCCGCCACGGTGCAGGTGGCCGCCGACCTGCCCCAGCAGGCAGCCCAGGGCTTCGCCTCCGGCAAGCCCGCCGACATCGTCTACACGGCCACCGACGTCTTCGGTGCCTGGACCAAGGCCGGCAACCTGCAGCCCTACGGCGACGCCCTGCAGAACAAGGACGACTACTACCCCGCGCTGAAGGGGGCCTTCACCGCCGACGGCCAGTTCTACTGCGCCCCCAAGGACTTCTCCACCCTCGCCCTGGTGATCAACCAGGACCTGTGGAAGAAGGCCGGCCTGACCGATGCCGACATCCCCAAGACCTGGGAGGACCTGGAGAAGGTCGGCAAGAAGCTCACCCAGGGCAAGGTGAAGGGCCTCACCTTCGGCCCCGAGATGCAGCGCCTGGGCGTCTTCATGGCCCAGGCCGGTGGCGGCCTGGTGACCGACGGCAAGGCCACCGCCAACTCCGAGGCCAATGTCGAGGGCCTCGACTTCGTCAAGAAGGGCATGGCCGACGGCTGGATGGCCTACTCCAGCGACCTGGGCGCCGGATGGGGCGGCGAAGCCTTCGGCAAGGGCCAGGCCGCCATGGTGATCGAGGGCAACTGGATCACCGGCGCGATGCAGGGCGACTACTCCGACGTGAAGTACACCGTCGCCGAACTGCCTGCTGGCAAGGCCAAGGGCACCCTGCAGTAGACCAACTGCTGGGGCGTCACCGCCAAGGGCGACAACATCGGCGGCGCCGTCGACCTGGTCAAGGCGCTCACCACCACCGAGCAGCAGCTCGCCTTCGCCAAGGCCTTCGGCGTCATGCCCTCGCTGCAGTCGGCCAAGCAGGAGTGGAGCAAGGCCAACCCCACCATGGTCCCCTTCGTCGACGGCGCCGAGTACGCCCAGAACCTGCCCGCCCAGGTGGGTGCCGCCGACGTCATCAAGGACATGAACGCCCAGCTGGCCCAGCTCAAGACCAAGGAACCGAAGGCCATCCTGGACAGCGTCCAGGCCAACGTGGAGCCGGTCGTCGACGACTCGGCCAAGTGATCCGGGCAAGGAAGAACGTCTGATGTCACATCCCGCGGGCCCCACGGCCCCGCCCCGCCGGCGACGCGCCGCCAATCGACAGGGCGTCGCCGGATGGCTCTTCGTCTCGCCCGTGCTGGTGATCCTGGGGCTCTTCCTGTTCATCCCGATCCTGATGGCGCTGTGGGTCAGCGTCTCGGACTGGTCGAGCAATGGCAGCCCCTTCGACCCTTCGGTCGGCTTCGTCGGCGCCGAGAACTATCGGGCGGTGCTGGGCGGCAAGGGGCTCGCGGGACGTGACTTCGGCATCGCGATGCGCAACAACCTCTACTACGTGCTGCTCGTGGTGCCGCTGCAGACCCTCATCGCCCTCTTCCTGGCCGTGATGGTGACCCGCAAGGGCCTGCGCGGCAAGGGATTCTTCCGCACCGCCTTCTACTTCCCGAGCGTCACCAGCTCGGTGGCGATCACCACACTGTGGCTCTTCCTGTTCAACGCCTCCGGCTCGGTGAACAAGGCCCTGGGCTGGCTCGGCGTGCACGGCCCCAACTGGTTCGCCGACCCGCGCGGTGTGCTCGGCCTGCTGCTCGAACCCCTCGGCGTGCACGAGACCGGCGCACTGGCCAGGCCCGGCTTCCTGGGTGTCAGTGCCTACCAGTGGCTGCAGGGCCCCTCGGTGGCGATGTGCGTGTTCATCCTGATGGCCATCTTCACCACCTCGGGCACCTTCATGCTGCTGTTCATGGCCGCGCTGCAGAGCATCGGCGAAGAGACCGAGGAGGCCGGCATGATGGACGGCGCCAATGCCTGGCAGCGTTTCCGCCACATCACCCTGCCGATGCTCAAGCCCACCCTCTACACCGTGATCACGCTCGGCCTGATCGGCACTTGGCAGGTCTTCGACCAGATCGCCATCGGCTCGCAGGGCGCCCCCGCCAAGACCACCCTCACCCCGGCCTACCTGAGCTTCACCAAGGCCTTCAACGACGGCGAGTGGGGCCGCGGCGCCGCGATCGCCTTCGTGCTGTTCGCCATCATCATCGTGATGACGATCCTGCAGCGCCTGGTGCTGGGCAGCTCGGACTTCTCCGCGATGACCCGCAGACAGCGTCGGGCTGACCGGGCCGCCCGGACGCGCGCCCTCACCCACGCGAACACGAACAATGGAGGTGTCGCATGAGCACCGAGACCTCCCTGGTGCCCGGCGGGCGCCCGTCGCGGGCCGGCACCTGGATCACGCTGGCCGTGCTGTGCTTCCTGGCCCTCGGCTACGTCTTCCCCTTCGTGCTGCAGGTGGCCAGCTCCTTCAAGAGCGACACCGAGGCCACCGCCAACCCGATGGGCCTGGTGCCGCAGGTGTGGACCACCGCCGCCTACCAGCGGCTCTTCCAGAACTCCGACTTCCCGTTGTGGTTCGCCAACTCCGTGGTGGTGACGCTCTTCGTGACTGCGGGCCGCGTCTTCTTCAACTCGCTGGCCGGCTATGCCCTGGCGCGGCTGCGCTTCCCCGGACGCCGGCTGGTCTTCCTGCTGCTGGTGGCCGTGATGAGCGTGCCCGGCGTAGTGCTGCTGATCCCCAAGTTCCTGGTGATCAACACCCTGGGCATCTATGACTCCTACCCGGCGCTGGTGCTGCCGCTGCTGGTGGATGCCGCCGGGGTGTTCATCATGAAGAACTTCTTCGAGTCCATCCCGGCCTCGGTGGAGGAGGCGGCCCGCATCGACGGCGCCGGCACCTTCCGCACCTTCTGGTCGATCGTGCTGCCGATGGCGGTGCCCGCGCTGGTCACCATCACCATCCTCAGCTTCCAGGGCTCGTGGAATGAGTACAGCCACTTCATCATCACCTCGCAGGACCCGGCGTTGTTCACCCTCACCAAGGGCGTCGGCACGCTGGCCTCGGGCGGCCTGGGCGGCAAGACCAACCAGTTCCCGCTGAAGCTCGCGGCAGCCGCCGTCATGACGATTCCCGTCGCGGTGCTCTTCTTCGTCTTCCAGCGGCGGATCATGAACACCTCGGCCGGTGCGGTGAAGGAGTAGCCGCACTGGTCGTCGCGGTCCTGTCTGGCACAAGTGGCAGCCGCCGAGCACACGGTCGAGTCGTCGAGCGCACGTAGGAGCGTGTGCCCGGCGTGCCCTTCTGGTGCTCGGCGAACGTGGTGTTGTCGGGGTGTTGTCCGTGCACCTGTGCTCCTTCCGTCACCCACGAGGCCCGGGGGACGATCCGGTGCATGGAGACGAGGATGATGGCCGATGTACGCAGCACCCGCCAGTTGCGGGCCGACGGGATGGACGCCCGTGCCCTTCGGCGAGCCGTGGGTGAGGGCAGCGTGAAACGGGTACGACGAGGCGCCTACCGTCCGGCGGGTGAGATCGGGCTGCGCGACGAGCACCGACGCCTCGTGGAGGCGACCATCGGCGAACTCCAACCGGGAACGGTGGTCAGTCATGCCTCGGCCGCCGTCCTGCACGGGCTCGTCGTGCGCCAGGGCGCGCTGCAGCGAGTGCACCTCACCCGCCATGGTCGCGGGCGACGAAACCAGACCGTCCACGTGCATCCCGCACCGCTGCTCGACCAGGAGTGCACCAGCGTGCGCGGCATCCCGGTCACCACCATCGCCCGGACCTTGGCCGACCTGGGACGTACCGAGGAGCTCCGATGGGCGGTGGCCGGCCTGGATGATGCGCTGCGGCGCAATCTCACCGGCCCGTCCGATCTGGCCGTCGCGGTGGAGCGGGCTCGCGGACTGCCCGGGATCCACGGGCTGCGCGCCGCCATCCCCTTGGCCGATGCCCGGTGCGAGAGCGTGGGTGAGTCACTGTGTCGGGTGGCCTTCCACCAGTGGGGTCTGCCTGCACCCGTCCTGCAGCACGAAGTGAACGACAGTCGGGGCCTGGTGGGCAGGGTCGACATGGCCTGGCCGGAGCACAAGGTGCTGGTGGAGTTCGACGGGAAG
The DNA here is from genome assembly GCF_043424415.1 of Luteococcus sp. Classification (NCBI taxonomy): domain Bacteria; kingdom Bacillati; phylum Actinomycetota; class Actinomycetes; order Propionibacteriales; family Propionibacteriaceae; genus Luteococcus; species Luteococcus sp. The sequence continues at coordinate 9,716 of NZ_JBHWOO010000052.1, forward strand.
GTGAAGTACTCCTCGCTGGTACGGCCGGGGGAGACACCGTCAGAGGTGGTCTGGCGTGAGAAGCGCCGCGAGGACCGGCTGCGGGCGCTGGGCTGGCAGGTCATCCGTGTCACGTGGGACGAGATCTTCAGCGCCCCTGAGGCGGTCTGCCGTCAGGTCGCGGCCGCCCTGTGGCGCTGAAGCCACAGCCATCACGCGCAGGATACTGGGCACACGCTGGGGTGCCCGAGTACTTCGAGGGTTCACCGAGCACTGGCACGGGTGTCGGGGCCCACGAGGAGGCCGTCGAGCACGCGCAGGGATACCCAAGCATCTCGGGGGGATCACAGAGCACACGCAGGGGTGCCCGGGCTCACGTTGGAACGTGTGCTTGGGGTGCCCAAGGTGTGCTCGGGGCGCCTACCGTGTGCTTGGGGTGCTCAGGGGGTGCTGGGGCGGGGTGCCGGATCCACGGACGGGCACTCGGGGGCCAGAGCCCGGGGCAGGCCAGCAGGTGAGGCCCACAAGCGGATTGCGGCCTAAGCCCCCGCGAAACCGTTCGGGTTCTCGCTCTGCCAGCGGAAGGTGTCGGCGCAGGCGTCGGCGATGCTGCGCTCGGCGCGCCAGCCCAGCTCCTGCTCGGCCAGCGACGGGTCGGCGAAGGAGGAGGCGACGTCACCGGGACGTCGGGCCACCACCTCGTAGGGGATCGCGACGCCGGAGGCCTCCTGGTAGGCCTTGACGATCTCCAGCACCGAGGCCGGACGGCCGGTGCCCAGGTTCCACACGTGGTGTCCATCGTGGGAGCCCAAGTAGTCGAGGGCCGCCAGGTGGCCGGCGGCAAGGTCCACCACGTGGATGTAGTCGCGGGTTCCGGTGCCGTCGGGGGTGGGGTAGTCGTCGCCGAAGACCATCAGCTTCTCGCGACGGCCCGTCGCCACCTGTGCGACGAAGGGCAGCAGGTTGTTCGGGATGCCCTTGGGGTCCTCGCCGATGCGGCCCGAGGCGTGGGCCCCGATCGGGTTGAAGTAGCGCAGCACGCCCACCCGCAGCTCGGGATCGGAGGCGGAGACATCGGCCAGCACCTGCTCCACCATGTGCTTGGTGCGGCCATAGGGATTGGTGGCGCCGGTGGGGGCGTCCTCGCGGAAGGGCGGCTCGGACAGCTCGCCGTAGACCGTCGCCGAGGAACTGAAGACGATCGTGTGGCAGTCGTGGCGGCCCATCGCCTCCAGCAGGGTGAAGGTGGAACCCAGGTTCTCGCGGTAGTAGGTGAGCGGGATCTGGGTGGACTCGCCCACGGCCTTCCAGCCGGCGAAGTGGATCACGGCTTCGGGCCGGAAGCTGGCGAAGGCGGCATCCAGCGCCTGCTCGTCGCGCACATTGGCCTCGACGAAGCCGGGCTCACGCCCCGCCAGCTCGCCGACGCGTCGCAGCGACTCGGGCGAGGAGTTCGACAGGTCGTCCACCACCAGGACCTCGTGCCCCTGCTCCAGCAGGGCAAGAGTTGTGTGGGAGCCGATGTAACCGGCACCGCCGGTGACCAGGACGCGCATGGGTGAACCTTTCGGGAGGGATCGTGACCAGTCTACGCAGCCAGCATGGCGCCAGTGGTGGTGGACTGGCCGTGTGGGCGGTGTGTGCGTGCTGTGAACCGGTACCAGCGATGGCGGGAGCCCCCTCAGCGGGTCAGTCCCACCTCGTGCGCGAAGAGCACCAGCCCAACCCGGTCGCGGGCCTGCAGCTTTGACAGCAGCCGTCCGATGTGGGTCTTGACGGTGCCCTCGGCCATGAACAGCCCGGTGGCGATCTCGGAA
>NZ_JBHWOO010000053.1:0-7846 GCF_043424415.1 Luteococcus sp.
CAGGTGTTCCAGCGAGTAGCCGGAGACCTGCCGGCTGAAGTGCCCGAACTCGGTGCGGATGGTGCCCAGGTTGGCGGCGACGAGGTCCCGCAGCGCCGGCAGGGGAGCGGCGTCGGAGCCGCCGGTGCCCAGCCGGAGGAGCTCGCCGGTGCCGGTGAGCACGTCGAGGGCGACCACATTGTCGGCGCTCCGGCCGTAGCCCAGAGCGCGCGGGCCGCAGGCATTGTTGCCGATCATGCCGCCGATCGTGCACCGAGTGGCGGTCGATGGGTCGGGGCCGAAGCGCAGCCCGTGCGGGCGTGCCGCCACCTGCAGCGACTGTTGCACCACACCCGGCTGCACCACCGCGGTGCGGGCCTCGGGATCGATGGTGCCGATGGCATTGAGGTGGCGGGAGACGTCGATGACCAGGCCCTCGCCCACCGCATTGCCGGCGCAGGAGGTACCGGCGCCGCGGGCGACGATCGGCAGCCCCACCTCGAGGGCGGCGCGGGTCACCGTCACCAGCTCGTCGACGGTCCGCGGCCGAGCGACGGCCTGTGGCACCACCCGGTAGATGGAGCCGTCGGAGGAGTAGAGGGCCCGGGTCAGAGTGCCCGCATCGGTGCAGGCGGCGGTTCCCGGCTGGGCTAGGAAGTCGTCGAGCGTGGTCACACGCTCAGTCTTGCACCGCCATCACGGCCGTCATCACCCGTCCCAGCGCCGCGAAGTCCTCGGGAGCGCAGGCATCGACGAGGATGCGGCGCACCGCCGCGACGTGCGAGGGGGCGGCGCCGACCAGAAGCTCATGGCCCGCCGGGGTGAGCACCGCGACCACACCGCGACGGTCCTCGGGGGCCGACGTGCGCTCCACCCAGCCCGACTTCTCCATCCGGCTGACGGCATGGGTGAGGCGCGAGCGGGACTGGTGCACCATGTCGGCCAGCTCGCTCATCCGCATCCGCTGGCCCTCGGCCTCGCTGAGCACCACCAGGATCTCGTACTCGGCCAGGTCGAGGCCGTGCCGGCGCAGGTCCTGGTCGAGGTAGTTGTCGACCCGGGCAACGGCCAACAGATAGGTGCGCCAGATCCGTTGCTGCTCTGCGTCCAACCAGCGGGTCTCACTCGTGTCCATGGGTTGATCATAATGAACAGGAGCCCGCCCCGGACGCTGGATGGGTAGCCCCCGGGCAGCCACCAGTAGGATTTGTGCTCGATACGAAAGGCTGGTGAGGCGTCGATGACGCTCCAGGAAGAGATAGGTCAGGCGTGTGCCCCGAGCATCGCGCAGATGCTGGTGGACCGGGTGGAGGCGACGCCGGACGGCCTGGCCTTCCTGGTCCCCGACCGCGCGCCCGAGGGGCCCAACCAGTGGGAAGAGGTCAGCTGGGCCGCCTTCGGTGAGCAGGTCGACGAGCTGGCGGCAGGGCTGCTCTCGCTCGGCCTGGCCCCCGAGGACCGGGTCGCGATCAGCAGCCAGACCCGCTACGAGTGGATCCTGGCCAGCCTGGCCACGCAGACCGCGGCTGGTGCCGTGACCGCCATCTACCCCAACACCACCGACCACGACGTGCTGTACATCATGCAGGACTCGGCTTCGGCCGTCCTGGTGGCCGAGAACCAGGCACAGGTGGCCAAGGTCCAGCTGCACGACGACGAGCTCTACGACCAGGTGCGCCACATCGTCATCATCGACGACGACCGCACCGCCGCCGAACGCGTCGACCAGCGCGTGCTCACCTGGCAGCAGCTGCAGGAGCGGGGCCGCACGCTGCTGGCCGAGCAGCCCGAGCGGCTGCGGGAGGTGGTGACCGGGATCGAGCCGCACCACCTGGCAACCCTGATCTACACCTCGGGAACCACCGGCCGTCCCAAGGGAGTGGAGCTCGACCAGCGGGCCTTCGCCTTCGTCGCCAATGGTGTCGCGCACATGGGCATGATCGACGCGACCGACCGCCACTACCTGTGGCTGCCGCTGTCCCACGTCTTTGGCAACTGCCTGGTGGCAGTCCAGCTGGCGCTCGGCTTTTCCACCGCCGTCGACGGCCGCGTCGACCGGATCGTCGCGGGTCTGGAAGAGACCCGACCGACCATCATGTGCGGCGCCCCGCGCATCTTCGAGAAGGTGCGCGCCGCCGTGATCACCGCCAATCCCACCTCGGGCGTGAAGTCGAAGGTGGCGCAGTGGGCCTTTGCCGTCGGACGCGCCTCACGCCCCTACCGCCTGGCCGGCAGGCCGCTGCCCAAGAGGCTCGCCGCCCGCTATGCCCTGGCCGACCGGCTCGTGTTCAGCAAGTTGAAGAAGACCATGGGCGGCAACATCCGCTTCCTCATCTCGGGATCGGCCAAGCTGTCCAGCCAGGTGCAGGAGTGGTTCTACTCGGCCGGGATCACCGTCATCGAGGGCTACGGCTCCACCGAGACCACCGCCATCGCCTTCCTCACCCCCCACGGCCAGCCGCGCTTCGGCAGCGTCGGCCCGGTGCTGCCGGGCCTGGAGGTGAAGATCGACGACGACGGCGAGGTGCTGCTCAAGGGCCCCACCATCTTCCGCGGCTACCACGGCGCGCCCGAGAAGACCGCGCAGGTCTTCGACGAGGACGGCTGGTTCCACACCGGCGACCTGGGCGAACTGGACGGCGACGGCTACCTGACCGTCACCGACCGCAAGCGCGACCTGATGAAGACCTCCGGCGGCAAGTACGTCGCCCCGCAGAAGGTCGAGAATGCCATCACCGCCAACATCCCCTATGTCAGCCAGGCGGTGGCGCTGGGCGAAGGCCGCAAGTACATCGTCGCCCTGGTGACCATGGAGCGTGATGCCCTGCTGAAGTGGGGCAGGAACCACGGCCATCCCAATGCCAGCTATGAGGAGCTCACGCAGCTGCCCGAGATCAAGGCCTCGATGGACCGCTTCATGGCCAAGGCCAACACCCGCCTGGAGCGATGGGAGACCGTCAAGCGTTTCGCCATCCTGGACCACGAGTTCAGCGTGGCCGACGGCGGCGTCACCCCCAGCATGAAGGTGCGCCGCGGGGTCATCGCCAAGAAGTACGCCCACGTGGTCGACTCGCTCTACGACGCGGAGGACTGAGCCGGTGGGATTCCCGACCGCGGTGGTCGACGTGCCCCTGCGCTGGGTGGACCTCGACCTGCAGGGCCACGTCAACAACTCCATGGCGGTGGAGTACATGCAGGAGGCCCGCGCCGGGCTGATGGTCGACACCCCGGTCGAGCACCTGCTCGGCGGGGGAGTGGTGGTGGTGGGCCACCAGGTGGACTACCGTCGCGCCATCGCCTTCAGCCGTGAGCCTCTGCAGGTGCGCATCGGCATCACCCACGTGGGCGCCTCGCGCTTCGACCTGGCCTATGAGCTGGTGCAGGAAGGCCAGGTGTGCGTGAGCGCCACCAGCCGCATGTGCCCCTTCGACTTCGCCAGCCAGCGCCCGCGCCGGCTCACCGCCGACGAGCGTGCCTGGTTCGCCGGCGAGGCCGAGGAGCGTGAACCGATACCGCCGTTGACGGCACCGGCGCTGGAGGGCCGTGGCCACGTGCATCCCGTGCAGGTGCGCTGGGGCGACCTGGACCGTTACGGCCACGTCAACAACGTGCGCTACTTCGACTACGTTCAGGAGGCCAGGATCGACGCCACCACCTCGGTGGACCCCGCCATGGCGCGCGACGGCGGCCAGACCCGGTGGGTGGTGGCCCGGCAGGACATCGACCACCTGGCCCAGATCGACCACCGCCCCGAGCCCTTCGAGGTGCACACCGCCGTCACCGGCCTGGGACGCACCTCGATCCGGCTCGCGGCAGAGATCGTCGACCCGCTGGGCGGCAGCGTCCTGTGCCGGGTGCGCACCGTCCAGGTGTGCACCGACGCGCAGGGCACCAAGCGGGAACTGCCGGAGTCCTCCCGCGAGGCGCTGGGGCGTCTGCTGGTCAGCTGAGGCACGTCCCTGGCATGGAGTGAGGGCCAGCCCTCCCCACAACGGGGTGGCAGGCCCTCACTGCGTTGGCGAGGCTCAGACCTGCAGCCAGGCCGCGGCATCGGCCGGCAGCTGGCCGTCGACGAGCTTGACACTGGAGACCAGCACCTTCCCGTCGAGCGCCACCGGTTCGTCGCCGAAGTTCACCACACACCGCAAGCCCGGCTCTCGGGTGAAGCTCAGCACCTGCTCCGGTGTCTCGTCCCAGGCCATCAGCCCGTCGCCCAGTGCCTGGTGCTCGTGCCGCAGCCGCAGCAGTTCGCGCACCAGTTCCAGCATCGAGGCCGGATCGTCCTGCTGCTTCTCGACGGTCCACGGAGCCCAGCTGGCCGGCTGGGGGAGCCACGGCTCCCCGTCGGGCTGCTCGGAGGCCCAGCCGAAGGGCGGCGCCTGTCCGCTCCACGGGATCGGCACCCGGCAGCCGTCGCGGCCACGCACCGTGTGGTTGGAGCGCACCCAGGTGGGGTCCTGCAGGACCTCCTCGGGCAGGTCCTCCACCTCGGTCAGGCCCAGCTCCTGGCCCTGGTACAGGTAGGCCCCGCCGGGCAGGGCGAGCATCAGCATCACGGCGGCCCGGGCACGGCGCCGGCCGAGCTCCACGTCCGTGGGCTGCCCCGCGAAGGCCTCCTGCCAGTGCGGGTCGTCCTCGTGGGCCAGTGTGCTGTAGCGCCGGCCCGACTTCGTCTTGCCGTAACGGCTGGCCACGCGCATCACGTCGTGGTTCTCCAGCACCCAGATGGTGGGCGCCCCGACGGCGGCGTGGCCGTCGATGCCGGAGTCGATGGCGGTGCGCAGGCTGCCCGCGCTCCACTCGGAGGTGAGGAAGTCGAAGCAGAAGGTGGTGTGCAGCCGGTCGGACCGCACATAGTCCACCAGGCGGTCCAGCGGCAGGTAGGCCTCGCTGACGAAGATGCGCTCGCCCAGCTCGGTGCCGGCATAGCTCTCGGCGATGGCACGCCAGCGGCGCTGGATCTCGGCCAGGCCGGGCTGGTCCCACATCGGCGCACCGACGGTCTTGGTCACCTCGCCGAAGCCGGTCTTCGGGTCCACCGGGACATCGGGCCAGCTGAGGTCCTTGACGAGGCTGTCGGCGACGTCGATGCGGAAGCCGTCGACGCCCCGGTCGAACCAGAAGCGCAGCACCGAGTCGATCTCGGCGCGCACCTGCTCGTTCTCCCAGTTCCAGTCGGGCTGCTCCGGAGCGAACATGTGCAGGTAGTACTGGCCAAGGGTTCCGTCAGGGTTGGTGGTGCGCTCCCACATGGACCCGCCGAACAGCGCGCCCCAGTTGGTGGGGGGCTCGTCGCCGTCGGGGCCCTTGCCGTCGCGGAAGACGAACAGGTCGCGCTCGGGGGATCCGGGCTGGGTGGTCAGGGCCTTCTGGAAGAGCGGGTGGTCGATGGAGCAATGGTTCGGCACCAGGTCGATCAGCACCCGCAGTCCCAGGGCGTGGGCGGTCTGGACGAACTCGTCGGCCTCGGAGAGGGTGCCGAAGTCGGGGTGGATGTCGCGGTAGTCGCTGACGTCGTAGCCGCCGTCCCACAGCGGCGAGGGGTACCAGGGTGAGACCCAGACGGCGTCGACCCCCAGTTCCTTGAGGTGGGGCAGGCGCTCGATCATGCCCCGGACATCACCGGTGCCGTCGCCGTCGGCGTCGGCGAAACTGCGTGGATAGATCTGGTAGGTGACGGCATGGCGCCACCAGTTCGGGTCCTGGAAAGTCACCGGTCAACCCTAGTCAGTGGCACCTACCGGGTGGAAACCCGCAGCTGGGTGTCACCTGTGTGCACTGCTCACCACTCGGCGACGTAAGATCTTGCGGTCGCGTACCTCAAGTGCGCCTGCAACAGGAGATTTTCGTGTCCACATCCACCACAGCGCCGGTAGGACAGCCAGACAGGGCCAGCATCAAGGAGCTGACCCTGCGCGGTGTCATCATCGGCGGCATCATCACGCTCGTGTTCACCGCGGCGAATGTCTACCTCGGGCTCAAGGTGGGACTCACCTTCGCCACCTCGATCCCGGCCGCCGTCATCTCGATGGCGATCCTGCGTATGTTCCACGACCACACCATCGTCGAGAACAACATCGTCCAGACCATCGCGTCCGCCGCCGGCACGCTGAGCGCGATCATCTTCGTCCTGCCCGGCCTGGTGATGCTCGGCTACTGGCAGGGTTTCCCCTACTGGACCACCGCCGCCGTCTGCTTCTTCGGCGGTGTGCTGGGCGTCATGTACTCCATCCCGCTGCGCCGCGCCCTGGTGACCGGCTCCGACCTGCCCTACCCGGAGGGCGTCGCCGCCGCCGAGGTGCTGCGCGTCGGTGACTCCGCCGAGGGCGGCCAGGAGAATGCCCAGGGCCTCAAGGTGATCATTGTCTCCGGCCTGGCCGCCGCCGCCTTCACCATCATCGCCAAGATGAAGCTCGTCGCCGAGGGTGTCCAGCACGTCTTCCGCGTGGGCACCGGCGGAACCATGGTCGGCTCCAGCCTGTCGCTGGCGCTGATCGGCGTCGGTCACCTCGTGGGCATGACCGTCGGCATCGCCATGGTCGTCGGCCTGCTGATCAGCTATGGCGTCATCCTGCCGATGATGACCCGAGGCCAGCTCGACCCGGCCCTGCCGCTGGCCGACGGCGTGAAGGCCGTCTTCTCCAGCGACGTGCGCCTGATCGGCGCCGGCACCATGGCGGTTGCCGCCGTGTGGACCCTGGTCAAGATCATCGGCCCCATCATCAAGGGCATCAGCCAGTCCCTGGCCGCGCACCGCCAGGCCAGCGCCGACCTCGCCATCGAGGAGCGCGACCTGTCCATGAAGGTGGTCATCGGCACCACCCTGGCCTCGATGCTGCCCATCGGCGCGCTGCTGTGGCTGTTCACCCAGGGCACCCCACTGGAGGGCAACTCGACCGGCCTGGTGATCACCTCGGTGCTCTTCGTGCTGCTGGTCGGACTGTTCGTCGCCTCGGTCTGCGGCTACATGGCCGGCCTCATCGGCGCCTCCAACTCGCCCATCTCCGGCGTCGGCATCATCGTCGCCATCGCCGCCGCACTGCTCATCAAGGGCGTGCACGGCGCTGGCACCGGCGAGATGACCGAGGCGCTGGTGGCCTACACCCTGTTCACCACCGCCGTCGTCTTCGGCGTCGCCACGATCAGCAATGACAACCTGCAGGACCTCAAGACCGGCCAGCTGGTCGGCGCCACCCCGTGGAAGCAGCAGGTCGCGCTGGTGATCGGCGTGGCCTTCGGCTCGGCGATCATCCCGCCGGTGCTGGGCGTCATGAACACCTCCTTCGGCTTCGCCGGCGCCCCCGGCGCCGGCCCCGGAGCGCTGGCCGCCCCGCAGGCCTCGCTGATCTCCACCCTGGCCAAGGGCGTGCTCGGTGGCGGGCTGGACTGGAAGCTGCTCGGTCTGGGCGCGCTGATCGGCTGCGTGGTCATCGCCATCAACGAGGTGCTCGGCCTGACCAGCAAGGGCCGCCTGGCGCTGCCTCCGCTGGCCGTCGGCATGGGCATGTACCTGCCGATCAGCCTCACCCTGATGATCCCGATCGGCGCCCTGCTGGGCCTGTTCTACGACAAGTGGGCCAACCGCACCGCCAACCCGGAACGCTCCAAGCGGATGGGCACCCTACTGGCCACCGGCCTGATCGTCGGCGAGAGCCTGTTCGGCGTCATCTACGCCGGCATCGTCGCCGCCACCGGTTCCGAGGAGCCGATGGCCGTCATCACGAGCAAGGCGTGGGCCAACCCGGCCCAGCTGGCTGGCATCGCCGTCTTTGCCCTGGTGGTGGGCGCGCTCTACCAGTGGACCCGGCGGATGAGCACTGACCGCGCCTGAGGACCTCGCGTCCCAGGGCATGACGAAGGGGAGTAT